>JAPYVG010000063.1 GCA_028277025.1 Sulfolobaceae archaeon | reverse complement strand
ATATTTCCACTCTCTCTTAAGGCTCTAACTAACTCTCCCGCAGACAACTGAAAGTTTCCGAACTCATGAGATACGACAGTAAAAGTCCTTAGTTGATAATATATGTCAGCAAAGTTCTTCTTAGCAAAACTGCCGTCTTCCAGCGGTTATTATAACGTATCCAGTAGCACCGCTTAATCTTATCTTGCAGACTGAATATCCAAGTCCGGCTAACCTTCCTGCCATAGCGTATAAATCCGGTTCATTATTCAGCCTAACTGTAAATGCTGAAAAATCCCTGAAGCGCTCATTTCACTCATATATTATCACCTTATCCCCTTTTACTTCTACAAGATAAGTTTTCAAATCTCTCTTTGCTGGCCCGTCCACTACTTTCCCAGTTTTTATATCGAACACACTACCGTGCCACGGACACACTACCTTACCGTCATCTGTAAGGAATCCTTCTTCTAAGGACAAGCCCGCATGAGAACAAAAAGCTTCAATTGCAAAAAAAGATCCCTTATAATTTATGACTAATACGGGTTTTCTCTCCCAAGGTTTTTGAGCTGGAAAGTAGTATTCTACCATGGACATTGGCGGAATTTCGTCTTTTTTTATAACTATTTTTTGTTGCGTAAGCATTTTAATCATCAACTATTACACACTGGAGTTATTATATGTTCTAGCTTCTTATTCTTCCCTTTAATTTCGAAGTGAGCAGCACATACTAGACATGGGTCGAAACTTCTTATTGCTCTAAGGAAATCATATTCTACCCACTGATCTGGTGGAAACTTCTTCCATTATTTTTGTGTTTATCACTGACATTTCGAAAGCTCCTATTGCATGTTAATGCACCATGGGCCATTGCAATTATTATCTCTTGGACTCACGTTGGCCGTAGTTGGAGCGTGATACTGATAGTTGGCTATAGTATAATCTTTAACTACTATCCAATGCCTCACCGTACCTCTAGGTACTTCGTATTGTCCAACGCCTAAAGAGAATGACGGCTGTTTCCACGGCCTAGAAGTTTGAGGGGTAGATTGACTCTTCATATAAACTTCTAGAGCATACTCTAGATTGTCCCATGCAGTAAATATTGCAGCAGCCATATCTACAGCTCTACCAAGAATTCTAGACAACGTAGTGGACTCGTCTAGCGGTAGCCATTCTACAGTCCAGGCCGATCCTGCACCACTTGGTAAATCTGAAGGTAATTCAGATATTGTAGGTAACTCTATGGTTATTTGACCGTTCTTTACAATCGGACTATTTGGATGGTAATGTGCTACAGCATGTAATCTTGCCCAAGGTCCTGTCTCATAAGCCCACATAGTACCATCTTTCCACACAAGTCTAGGTTCCGCATCCCAGCTGTACTTATCCATAAAGTTCGGAGCCATGGGATTAGGTATTGTAGTCTTATTCCATGGATGATACATGTATAAATTAACTCCCTCAGAGTCTTGAAGTCCCCAAGCTAACGCATTTCCTATAGGGTCTATTTCTGTGAACGGCGAAGTTATCTTAGCCCAATCGTGATAGAATGAAGAGTTAATGAACTCCAACTGAGCTACATTAAGATCTATAAAGCTCTTGCTCAGTAATTCTCCGTTCCTAACTATTGTAGCTCTGAATACAGTTTGAGGTCCTTCATCGGCAGTATTTGCTAAACTATCATAATTCTTGTATATGTCTTGGTAATTATCTCCTAGAATCCTCTGAACATTGTAACGTATGTATATGCTTGATTATTTATGACTTGACGTATATTTGGATCTACAGTTGCTGTTAAACCTAAATGATCTGCAGCCCTTGTAATTGGATCTGTTTTCATAGTTAAGGGATTAGACATGTGCATTCACCTTATTTATAAGATACGGGAAATAAGAAAGAAAAAACGTAAAATCACTTTTTAATCACCTTTATTCTATCTGCTAATAGCTCTATAATATGATTAATCTTAGCGTTAGCGTGGTAATAGTCTATGGAAAATCCTATACTCTCTATGCAAACAGGACAACCGGTTAGCACCTCCGAAGCTTTTACCTTATATATTTCATCAACCTTGATCTTACCCGCCTTAATTAACGGCTCTAGAGAAGAAAATAGGAATAATAATTTATACGATAATACGTAAAATAGTTTATGCATGAGTGGTCTGTCGCAGATGCTGTTATTAGAACAGTAATAGATTGGGCAGACCGCAAAAAGATAAAGGTTAGGAAAGTAGTTTTGGGCGTCCCTTCATTCTCTTTTCTGGATGTAGAGATTCTAAAAGAGGCTTTCGATATGATGAAAAAAGACTCAGTTTTAGATGAGGCAGAGTTAGAAGTGAAGTTTAAGGAACCTAAATTTAAATGTAAAAACTGCGGTAAGGAATTTTCTCTTAATGAAGTTAAGGATCAAATAGACAGCGTTAGGTCTGAATTCGGAGAAGAATATCCAATGCATTTAATGCCCGCATTGGCTCCTTCTTTCATAAAATGTCCTTATTGCGGATCTCACGATATTGCTCTTGAGTCACAAGATATGACAATTGACGAAATCCAGGTGGAGGATAATGGAACCGTTAAGACGGTTAGCCAAGGATAAACTTTCAGGGAAGAAAGTATACGCAGTTATGAGCGCTAAGGGAGGAGTAGGTAAGAGCGTAATATCTTCACTACTAGCCCTAACAATGGGACGGACTACCTTAATAGACTTGGATATTCATACAATGGCAATATCTAAGCTTTTCGGACTAGAAGGTATGTTGCATGAGGTCACTAAGAATGGTATTGAACCGTTCGAAGTTAAAACTGTAAAAATAGTAAGTTTAAGCGGAATAGTAAAAGATAATTACGTGTTATTACCGGGAGGAAATCAATCATCTATCATGGAATCTCTAGTAGCTTATTCACATATTGACACCCAAACTGTGATTTTTGACCTTCCCCCCGGATTAGGAGACGAGATTTTAGTACTTGAAAGAATCTCGAATTTCACTCCTATAGTTGTAACAACTCCTTCAAAAGTTTCGAAAAAGGTTGTAGATTACTTGATACGGTATTTGAGAGAAAGAGGGAAGGAACCTAAAGTCTTGGTAAACATGGCGTACATAGACTGCGGCGGAAAGGTTATAAAGCCTTTCGGTGAATATGATGGTTTCGGACTTCCTATAGATCCTAGCATTGAGGACTACATTGGAAGAATACAAGATTATGAAGGAATAGTGAAGGAAAAACTAAAAGAATTCATTTCAAGTTTATAACTTAAAAGATAATTAATTTCATTAGATACTTAGTATATTGTTATAATTTAATGTAAAGATCTTATTTATGAATATTACTGACTCCTCCCGCCAGCGAAGGTTTCCTTCTCATCTTTCCCACCATCGATTTGTCAGTCAAGGTAACCAGGGAGCCCTCAAGGAGGATCATTGCATAGCTCAAGTCCTTTTGGGACATCACTGGTTCCTCCTCTCACAGTCGAGCTGGAGAGAAGCGTCACTAAAAGAAATTTAGAAAAAAGAGGTATTTAAACACGGGCTACCCTAGCGAGGCTTTTCACCCCTTTTAGTAATCCTTATTAATTGTTTAAGGAAATAGAATATATGGACTATTGTTCGGCGCTTAAAGAAGTATTAAAACATAACATAATTTGGATAGAAGCTCAATCTTGTTCAGGAGAGACAGTGATGATATTAAGATCTGGTTGTGAAGGCTTAGAGGAGCTTTTCTTTCATTCTTCCCCAGTAAAGTTTGTCTCACTAGTTAGCGAGGAAAAATCAGGGAAAGAAATGTTGGAAAGTATACTGAATATGAACGATTTCGTCCTAGTGATTGAAGGAGCAATACCTACTAACGATTCCCTTTGCACATTCGGAGGATATCCTTGCACTCAAGTCATAAAACTTTTAGCTGAGAAGGCAGATAACGTAGTTGCAGTCGGCTCTTGTGCAGTAAATGGAGGAATACTTAGAGAAACTGGAAGCAAAGGAGTTAAAGAAATACTTACAGATAAGAAAGTTTTAGAAGTTCCAGGCTGTCCCGCATCACCTCAAATGATAGTCGCAATGATTTATTCCGCCTTAGGTGAAAGGCATGGATCTTGATCTAGATCCTATCAGTAGGATAGAAGGCCATTTAGGAGTTCACGTTAAAGTTGACAATGGAGAATACATTGATGCCAAAGTTGGAGTGTCAATGTACAGAGGGTTCGAGAATTTACTCAAAGGTAAAGATCTTCATTTAGCACCTAATATTGCAGGAAAAATTTGCGGAGTTTGCGGTGCAACACATACTCTAGTTTCTACCGAAGCGCTAGAAATGGCCTCAGGAATTTTTCCTTCTGTTCAAGCTATAAAATACAGAAATATAGCTTATTCCTTAGCTGATCTGATGTATAATAATATAACAGTAACCTTTCTGTTCCAAGCTATCGATTATTCGACTGAAATAGTTAGTAAATATACTCCGAGCGTTTATGATAAAGCTAAAGATACAAGTAGCGAGTTTAAAGATATTCACGGATATCCTAAGATTTCGTCAATTCTAGATAACTTATATTTTGGCAAGGAAATATACAGAACAGCTTTTCGTCTTCAGACCGCACTTAGGGATCTTGCAACAGTTATATGGTTAAGATATCCTCAACCTCTTAGCCTCAAGCCTGGATCTATAACTATTAAAGATCCATCCGTAGCAGAGAAAGTCAAGAAATTTATGAAGGAAGATAAAAGTATAGAGAAACTTTTTTACATAATAGCGGATCTAAGAGAATTCTTTACTGAATATAAGAAAATAGAAGACAACTATGTTACATACGGACTTCTAGAGAGTGAAGAATATGATGCCGATTACGAGAAAATGGACGAATGGGCATCAAAAAGAGAGTTTCCACCGGCATTAATAATAAATGGCGAAATAGTTGAGAACAGACTTTCCAAGATTTTATTAGGAGTAAGAGTTTACGTAGACAATACTCCATATGATGAGTGGGATAGAGAATATGAAAAAGATGAACTTGGAAACGAAATTGATAGAAGGCATCCATGGAATAAGGAAACTAAACTCAAGGATAAAATAATAATAAAAAATTTCGTTCCTACAGTAAGGCAGTATTATAATGGCAAGGATTACATGCCTACCACTGGAGATATAGCAAGACTTTATGCCTATAGACTAATGAAAGGCAAAATAAGAGCCTTAGGTTATGAGTGGGAACCTCGAGGTAATAACGTAATTGAAAGAACTTTCGCACGAATGTTCACAGTTGCTTATTTGAAGGAGTATTTGCAACAAGTGGAAATAGATAAATCTGACCTTAATCCAAGAAAGGGCAAAAGAGAGTATAAGTTAGCGGTAGGTGCCCACGATGCTCCAAGAGGTGCTAATGCCCATTGGTTGGTTACTGATGGAAATAAAATTCTTAGATATCAAATAATAACTCCTACCGACAGAAATTTCAGTCCAAATGGCGGTCCGGTAGAAAGGTCAATAATAGGCCAGAAAGTTACTGAAATAGAAATTTCAGGCCTCGATGCTTTAAGAATTATAAGGAGTTTCGATCCGTGCTCTGCTTGTGCGGTTCATCTAGAATATAAGAATAACATACTAAAACTTATAGTTTGAAACTCTCTTCTAGAATGTAAATAATTCTTTTAAATCATTTATAATACTTGATATACTAAGATATTTCACGTCTCTTTTTATTATTTTGATTGTAGTATCAATTTATACTATGCAAAACTTTCTATGGTTCATGTTGAAATTCTTAGTGTTAGCTATTATTACACCAGTAAGCATAACGTTACCTATTAATGGAAGCATTGACGGTACCTTTATTAATTCCTTGGTTTTAGTTCTAATTTCAGCTTTTATTTGATAAGACCATATAACCTCGTCCAGCCTTACCTTAAGAGAAAGGTATCTCAAATAATTATCGTGCAAAATTTGAGATCAGTACTAAGAGAAGAAAAAGTTAAAGATTTTATGAAGTTCTCATTTCTTTCGTCCCTATCTATGAATACGTTTTCTCCTTTGTCGCTTATTTCACTGCTTACAGTTAACTTACTCTTTAAGCCTTGTGCTATGATTCCTATTTGAGATAAGATATTGATATCTTGAGCTTCTAATGCACTTGGTACATATAGTATTTCAGCGTCTTTTTGATCAACGCTTAATCCAGCAGATTTTGCATTATTTTCCCACAGCGTTTTATCTATTCCCATAGCATTAGCCTAGTAAACGCCGAAATAGGAGACTATGTCTTAGTGCATGCAGGTTATGCTATAAAGGTTATAAATGATGAAGACGTTAAGAATGAGCTTAAAAACTTCATAAAATCATTAAAATAGGCAATGAAAGACTACTACTATGAAAGCTTATAGAATACTTATCTCCGGCATCGTGCAAGGCGTAGGTTTTAGACCATTCATATATAGAATAGCGGTAAAATCTAATGTTTATGGTTATGTAAAAAATTTGGGCGGAAGCGAGGTAGAAGTTAAGATAATAGGCAGAGAAGAAAACATAGGCAAGTTCTTTTCCTTGCTTTTCTCTAAAATTCCACCACCGGCCAAAATTGAAAAAATATTGATAGAGGAAGATAATATCCGAGACATTCACGAGTTTAAAATCTTGCCTAGTGGCATCGTAGTAAATGAACCTAGTCAAATACCTCCAGACTTATCAATATGTGACGATTGTTTAAGAGAGATTTTGGATCCTAAAGATAGACGATATAAATATCCCTTCAATAGTTGTGCCTATTGCGGACCAAGATATTCAATGCTTTATAAAATTCCTTATGATAGAGAGAACACTGCTATGAGAGATTTTCCCCTATGTGATAAATGTAAGGCAGAATACGAAGATCCTGAAAACGAGAGACGATTCGACGCACAAGGAATAAGTTGTCCTATTTGTGGTCCCAAAGTTTTCCTTTCTACAGCTGATGGAGAAATAATAAAAGACAAAAATCCCATAGCTACTGCCGCGAAGCTTATTGAGGAAGGGTATATTTTGGCAATAAAAGGAATAGGAGGTTTTCACATTGCGGCTAACCCATTTGACGATGACGTTGTAATAAAACTAAGAGAAAGGAAAAACAGACCTCAACAACCTTTTGCACTAATGGCCTTATCCTTAAACGTTATTAAAAAATACGCTGAAGTAAGCCAATTGGAAGAGGAATTACTAAAATCCTTAGAGAGACCTATAGTATTGCTCAAGAAAAAGGAGGATTCAGAAATTTCCAAGTATGTTTCTCCTTACCTAGATAGAGAAGGATTCTTCTTATATTATACTGGATTACATTATTTACTACTCAATAATCTTAAGGAAAAAATATCAATAATGACGAGCGGAAATAAGCACGGCTTACCAATGTGTACTGATGAGGAATGCGTGAAAACTAAGTTAAAGGGAGTTGTGGATTATGTTTTATATCATAATAGAAAAATTGTAAACAGAGTTGATGACAGCGTGATAAGAATATCTGCAGGGAGAATTATGTTCCTCAGGAGGAGCAGAGGATATGCCCCTACATGGATAAGAATTAAGAAAAAATTGAGAAAAGTTGCAGTAGCAGTTGGCGCCGAACTGCAAAACGTTGGTGGTGTAGCTTTCGACGATAAGGTTATTCTTACTCAATACATAGGTGACACCGACGAGCTAAACACTCTTGAAGACCTTGAAAAATATATAAAGTTCTTCTTAAATACATACCACCTAACTCCTGGAGTTATAATAGCAGATAAGAATCCAGCATATCAAAGCACTAGACTCGCATCAAAACTTTCAGAAGAATACTCAGCAGAACTGGTACAAGTGCAACATCACTTAGCTCACGGACTAAGCGCCATGGCTGAGTATGGTCTTCACGACGCTATAGGAATAATAATTGATGGCATAGGTTACGGAGACGACGGTAACGGATGGGGCGGAGAGGTAATCAACATAAAAGATCATGGAGAAAAATATTCAAGAGAATATCATTTAAAATATGTACCTTATACTGGCGGAGACATAAATTCGTTGAAACCTGATAGAATGCTAGCACTATTTCTCTCAACATTTATGGATTGGAACGAAATTCAAAATTATGTCAAATTAAATGATATAGAACTAAAAGTATTAGAGCATCAAACGAAGAAAAACAGATTATTTACCTCAAGCACAGGAAGATTTTTGGACTCAGTCTCGGCGTTACTAGATATTTGCCATTATAGAACTTACGAAGGAGAACCGGCAATAAAGCTTGAAGCCTTTGCAAGAAATAGTAAGTTACTAGATTTCGAATTTCCAATAACTAATAACGAAATAGACACAACGGCGGCATTTAAGTGGATTATTGAAAACGGAATTCAAGATAAGCCAAGTATCGCGTATACTATACAATACAAATTAGGAAAAGCGTTAGTTCAAGCCGCTTTGAAACTTAATCCAGAAAAAATAGTAGTATCTGGTGGAGCGTCAGTTAATGAATATATACTGAAAGGTATGATGGAAAATTCAGAAGGAGTCGAAATACTTACTCAATCTAAAGTACCCCCTGGAGATGGAGGAATAGCATTGGGACAAGTTTATTACATCAATGAGGAAAAATGAAAGTCGTAATAGGAGTAGGAAATGTTTTTATGAAAGACGATGGTTGCGGAAGCTTTATAACCTAAGCATTAGACGGGTTAATTCCAATAGATGTTAAAGACTTGGGAATGGGAAGTTTATCTATCATAGATGATATAAGGGATTATGATGAAATAATCATTATTGATGCAGCGGATATAGATAGTGACGTAGA
>JAPYVG010000088.1 GCA_028277025.1 Sulfolobaceae archaeon | reverse complement strand
TATAGTGCCTAAAGAGGTTAATGTTGTTGAGAAGCCTGAAGTAGAAATAAGCGTAGAGGGTAAGAGAATTAACGTTTATTTGGAGATCACTAACTTAACGGTTTACCCGGATTTAAGGGACTCAGGAGGGAGTCCTTGTGTAATGATTTCATGGAGTTTATTCCAAACTGTGAAATAAGCCAACACGCATTAGATAGAATTAGTAAGCATTTTCAAGTCTTAAGAAACAGAGGGATAGATACTAGTGTTATCATTAATGCTATAAGGAGAGTTTGTAATAATCCTGAGTTCTATGATAGAGAAGAACGAGAGAGTAACAAGAGATATGTTTGCTTTAATCTCCCTCAAGGGTCTTACTTCATTATTGTTTATATTTTAGTTCCTCCTATAGTTAGGATAATTACTGTAATTCTAACTAATAAATATCGTGATGTGCTAAATAAGTGTGGTCGTTCACACAATTTGACAAGTTAAAAACAATTCCATTCCTTAATTAATGCTTTAAGAACCTTATACTATAAGAACGGCATATTATAAGTATCGAATACTAGTTTAGAATATATTTTGATTTTAAATAATATAATAGAATTGTATTTTACTTTTAATATAGGAAAAATTAAAATTGGCTAGATACGTCCTTTTTACAAATCAAGGAAATTATGATTATCTCCTAGATTATGTGATAAGATGCAATTAATCAGATCTATGTAATACAGATCTGACTAATATGTTTTATATAAGGAGCAAGAGGCCGAGAGGTTGAATACAAATTCATGAAACGTCAATGAAAGTCCGACCCCTAACTATACCCTTACCTATAGTTTCATGACCTCCGATAACTAAGTAATTTAATTTATTTTTAATAGAATTAAATAATTCTAAAGCGCTCTGTGACCCACCCTCTTTCTTACCATCTTCCCTTATTAACGCCACACTCATGAAATAAGTATCATGAGGAACATATTCCTCAGACCATAAGCCCCCAATCTCAACGGTCTTTTTACCCCTGTCTATCCTTATCCTCCTAACCCTAATCAAAGACCTATTAATAATATCCTTGCCGTTGTCAACAGTTTCCGATAAACCGTAAAGTTTATGTCATTTGATATCATTTAACATTCCTAATCCTTTTAATGCTATTAAGTAAGCTGAGGCTGTATGCCTATCAAAACCCTTTTCTCTCATCACCTTTTCATGCTCTTCCGAGTTTGTAGTACCCTTAGGATTAACTAACACAACGTCGAAACCTAACCTTAACGCCTTAATAACACCGTGGATTAATAATTGCTTCTTAGCAAAACGCGTTATCTTCCTATTACCGCTTTTGCTCCTCGTAAACTTCCTCTTCTTAACAAGGAATAAGTCCTCAAATACTACATAATCAACACCAACCCTTGATAGGAAAATGAGAGCTTGTGATAGAGCATTCAAACGCAAAGCCATAGCTTTCCCTTTAGGAAAACCGTGGGAAACTACCTCGCTATACCACCAAGTTTTGAAAGTAATAATTTCACCATCCTTGCTAATCACAACAACGTTTAGTCTATCACTGTTCAAATCGAAACCGGCAACCAAACCGTAACCCACAGGTTTTGGTGAAGAGAAGTACTTCAGATAAAGCCAGAGTGGAATTTGGAGGTGGATCATTGGGTAATGCTTGAAACTAATTACTGCACCATAACCCTCCACCTTTTTACTCGCTAAATCCTCTAACTCTTTAAGCAATGGCAAGTACTCCTTGCCGAAATAAGCTTCCCCATAAACCCACTTACCCCAAGGATCCTTAACCTTAACTTCAACGTGGTCTTCCAAAACGTGGAACTTCACATTCCTATTACCTTTATCACTTTTATTCCCCCTACTGGCAAACCAGAATTTCCTTATCTTAGCGTGCAAAATCTTATCCTTCTCTTCCTCTCTCTCCAACAAGCCATCAACAATTGTCCTAGCTTGCTTTAAAGCGGTTTCGAGGTAAACGTAATTTGGTAAGATGCTGTAAAACTCCTTAGTTAACTCATCAACACTCTTCCCGTCAAACAATGGTCTAATAGCACTCTTAACGACTTGTGAGTAAGCCCTAGCAATTCTGACTATCTTATCCTTATCTTCGAAAATTACTTTACCATTTATCGTAACGAATTGGAAGTTTTCGAGGGCTTCCCTAGAACCGATAACCCTATTCCTCATCATCTGGCAGGATGACAATTACTATCACCTCCTTTCCAGCGATTTTACTAACCTTATCCCTCACACTTTTCGGCACGTTTATTGTATATCTCTGATCCCCGTACTTATCCCTACCAGCTGAGGATATGACACCACGGAAAACAATCTGTTCCATATGATTATAAGTAACCGCAAGATTTATAAATTTTGTAGTTATATACTAATAATGTAGAAGAGGGCCCTACAATGAACCCGAGGAGCAATGTGAGGGGGAGGATGGGTTCGATGAGGCTCCCCATGTCGTGGCTGGGAGTCCATACTCCCTAACCTAGGCGTGGGGAGCCGGACAGGGGGAATGAGGACGAGGGTTGATATGAAATATCATGAAACCCTATGAAAGTCCGACCCCTATATTACCCTCAAAGACGAAAATAGGTTTATTCACACTGGGTGGTATAAGCCTGGAATAGTTGTTTTTTAAGTAATCATTTTCCTTAAACTTAAAATAACTCTCATTAACTATTACTTCCAAGTTTCCATTTTCATCGGCCTTATAGAACTTAACGTCATCATTCTTCTTATCGAGATTGCCTTGAGTAAGTGAGGAAACAGCATCAAGATAAGACTTTGCAGTATCTAAAAGCTCAACAGTAGTGGCATAGGCATAAACTCCACTAAAACCCTTGGAGACCGAAATTATCCTAGCTGGAATTAAGAGCAAGACCGCATCTAAAATTGAACTTTAGACGCTTCATCCGCACTCTCATCCTTGCCGAATAAATAAAATACATCACCTTTTTTTTTTAACTATCTTCATAAGTTCTTAAAAGAAAGGACTTTATTGAACCCTTCAAACTTGAAGCGTAAATTGTAGGGTAACCTAAACTATCCCTCTGGAAGGGTAAGTCGATCTCTTCAGAAGCAGTAGAACCGCTGCCAACATGACAATTCGTAACTGTAAATATATAAAAAACATGGGCTTCCGCAAAGTAGTTAGCCATTATATAAAAAATATATTTACTATTATATATCTCTTTTTACTCCAATACTTGTTATTTATGGAAAATAACCCCTTTACGAAGTCCAATTTCTTATCTCTACAGTGCCAAAGTAAATACATAGTGCTATATAATTTTCACTAATATGATTAACACAGACATGTAGATACTTTTTGTGATCTAATATTGTAAAGATCTTAGAATTTAAAAAGGATCTTATAAAAGGCGTTAATCTATTATATTATTAGTCTTTCATAAAAAGTAATTCACTTCCACGGCTCATCTTCCTTAAAGAACTTATCGTCTATCAGTGACCTCCACCACCACTCATTCTCTAAGTACCACTCATAAGTCTTCCTCAATCCATCCTTTAGAGGAGTCGTTTCGTAAGAAAGCCTAGTATTCATACAATACCTCCTATCATGCCCCGGCCTATCGGAAACAAACCTAATCCTAACCTCCTTACCCATGACTTCCCCTAACAGTTTTAGTAAATCAAGATTGGTAACCCTCTGCTTTCCGGGAATATTATAAACTTCACCTTTCCACTCAGCCCTATCTAGCAAGTCAGCTATTATCCTCGCAGTGTCCTCAACAAAAATCCAATCTCTCTCAGCCTTCCCGTCACCATAAACTGGAACGTGCAAACCGAGCAAAGTCCTAATAATAGCCTTTGGAATAAACTTCTCAGGGAACTGCCTAGGCCCGTAATTGTTAGAAGGCCTAACGATAATAGCATTAACGTTATAAGTCCTAACGTAAGCCTTAACGAAGAGGTCTGCAGAAGCCTTAGCTGCGCTGTAAGGGGAAGAAGGGTTAAGAGGAGATCCCTCATCAGCACATTCCTCACCGTAAACTTCGTCAGTTGAAATATGAACGTATTTAAAGCCGTAAAGCCTTGACGCCTCTAAAACGTTTATTACGCCTAAGACGTTGGTTGTGACGAAGTCTTGAGGTTTATAAATCGAGCGGTCTACGTGAGTCTCTGCAGCAAAGTTAACCACTAGGTCAACGCCCTTTAGCACCTCATGAATAGATTGATCTCTAACGTCGGCTTTAATAAATTCGTGGTCGGCTCCCTTTAAATTCTCCAACCTCCCGGCGTAAGTTAAAAGGTCTACGACTATTGGCTTAATCCCTCTCTTATTTAATTCCCTCACAAAGGCAGAACCTATAAATCCTGCTCCTCCTAAAACTGCTATTTTCATAATTCAACCCTCGAGTTCTCCCCTATTATTAACTTAACCCATCTCTTCCCCTTTACTACGCTTGAATTATTGCCTATCAGAGAATCCATCATAGACACACCGTCAACTCTCACGTTATCTAAAATTACACTGTACTCTATCTCGCTATTCTTTACCTCGCAGTTGTCTCCTATTGACGTAAAAGGACCTATGTAAGAATTAACTATCTTACTCCCCTTTCCTATAAAGGCAGGCCCTCTAATAGTCGAGTTTTCAACTAATGCTCCTTTTTCTATAAATACTCTACCGTCAACTGACGATTCCTTAACCTCTCCTTCAATTTTCCTTTCCGCATACCTATCTAAAAGGAAAGAGTTAGCCTCAAGTATGTCCTTAGGAGTTCCAGTATCCTTCCACCAGCCGTCTATTATTCTGTAGTCAACTTCTCTACCTCTGTCAATTAAACCTTGTATCGCGTCAGTTATCTCCAATTCCCCCCTCCATGAGGGCTTAAGGTTTTCAATAACGTCAAATATTTCCTTCGTAAATGCGTAAACTCCTACTAGAGCAAGGTCTGAAATTTTCTCCTTAGGCTTTTCAACTAGCTTAACCACTTTCCCCTCTTTTATTACAGCTACGCCGAAGCGGTTAGGGTTGTCAACTCTTGCTAAAAGGATTGAAGCCGAGCCTTTGAAGGAAAGGAAAGAGGAGAGATTGTCGTAAGGAACTATATTATCTCCTAAGTAAACCAGAAACCTATCTTCCGTTATCACGTCCTTCACCTTATATACCGCGTCAGCCAATCCTCTAGCTTTGCCTTGATATACGTAAGTTATGTTAACTCCGAAACGCGAGCCGTCGCCGTAATACTCTACCACCTTATTCGGATTATTATCTCCCAAGATTATTATAATATCGTGAACGCCCGAATCCCTTAACTGCTCCAAAACCCATTGAGACACGGGCTTCCCTGCAATTTTTATCAACTGCTTAGGCCCGGTATGAGTTAAAGGCCTCAGCCTAGTACCTTGACCGCCGTGTAAAATTACTCCCTGCAATTAAACCACCATATAACGCAAATTCTCATCTAAAGAATAAAAGTCTACTGAAAGGATCTTCTTAGCTTTAGAAATGTCTAAAGAGGAGTCAAAGGGCCTCTTCGCAATCCATCCCTTTACGTTATCAACTTCCTTAACACCGCCGGGTAAATTGAACTTCTCCTTAATCTTCATTGCTAAATCTGCTCTTGAAACCCTCTCACCTGCAACGTTCAATATCCCCGTTTTCCTATAATCGATTAATTCGGAAATAGCCTCAGCCAATTTCCTAGCAGAAATTGGTGAATAGTACCCCTTAAACGCAGAAACCTCCTTACCTTCTTTCAACGTCTTATAAACGTAAATGGGAAAACCTTTATGCCTAAAAACTCCGGATGTCCTTAATACGAGGCTATCGTCGTAAGATAGTGCGTAAGTTTCGCCAAGAAGTTTGGTTAAGCCGTAGTAGTTGATAGGATTTGGCAAGTCCTCTTCCTTATAAAGCCCCTTTTCACCGTCAAATACGTAATCAGTGCTTATGTGAATTAAGTAAGCTTCTACAACGCGGGAAGCCCTAACAATGTGTTTCACTGCCTCGGCGTTTACCTTAAAAGCCTCCCCTTTTTCAGTTTCGCACTTATCTACGTCAGTTAGTGAGGCGGTGTTTATAATAACGTCAGGCCTCTTCTTAACGATGAAGTCCTCCACCGCTGAGTAACTGGTTAAATCGAGTTTATAACCACCTTGGACTTCCTTAGTATTGTATACTTTGATGACATCTCCTTTTAATACCTCAGAAAGCTCTAAGCCTAACTGCCCCGACGCACCAATTAATAATATCCGCATATTGTAAAATGATAGAGAATAAAAATAAAGATTTTGGGTTTAATGACTTTCGTCAAAGACCTCAGCCTTTTCTAAAGGCGGACATTTTGAGTCCTTCTCGCTTACTATAATGTCCTT
>JAPYVG010000062.1 GCA_028277025.1 Sulfolobaceae archaeon | reverse complement strand
GACTAATTATATAAGGAAGTCAGTCATGAAACCCTACGAAAGTCCGACTCCCAATATTTCAGCAACCTCACCGAGTATCTCTCCGCAGCGTTACGAAAAAGTTTCAGTTATCCTTACGAACTTAAGATCTTCTCTATTTCGTTAAGAAGCAAAATAATATCATTCTTTGCTACTTCATCGGTCGTGTAGGGACTTACAATACCCTCCTTATCTGGGCCATTGTATTGATATTGATGAATAAGCAGGGCTACATTAGTATAAAGTGAGATTTCACCACCGATAACTTGCGAGACCGTTTTTAATGCAGTACTTGGCATTATAGCAATTACCCAATCTACCTTCTCCACCGCTTTCCCACCTCTTATTTTAACCTTACCAGTAAATAAATTCCTCAACTTATCCCTATAGTCCACCGCAATACCAGCAACTAACGCTTTCCAGGCTTGGTAAACTTTTCCCGCAGCATTCCTAATGAGTCCTTCATCAAGGAATTTTCTCGCAATTTCTGCTTCGTACTTAGCCTCTAAAAGCCTGGTCTTCTTATAAGTCTGAAGGTCAAACCAAGGCTTCGGTAACTCTTGCATTTTTTAAATCCCTTTTAGTATTTATTAATCTACCACATAATAAAATCGCTGGAGCTCCAAATTATTATATAGCCTTTTACGTTTTCTTTCTGAGCGTGGATAACAATTTTGTTAATTCAGTATAAATTATGTAAAGTATAATTTTATTTTTCAGTTAATTACAAGATTAATTCGTTAATAAAATATAGTATTACAATTTTAACCATGTAAAAATTTTTATTATAAATCAAGGAGTTTAAATGATACAGCTTTAAGGAAATTTTAACCAAATTTCAAATGAACAAAATTGTTGTCCACACTGATAGTGTCGTCATTAGGGTATAAATTTATTAAACGTTGATTCTATATATATAGAATTAACAATAAATTCGAATATTATATAAAGTCTAAAAATTATAGAAATATAAATAAGCAAGTGACGACACTATCTCCACACTCAGTTACGCCATGGGTAAACACTGGATAGCTATAGTAGGGGCTGGATTTATACCACTATCAATAATAATTTTTCAGATGACTGACAACTACTTACTTGCCCAACTCCCCTTCATACTGTGCTGGTTTACGGCTGGTATACTGTCCATGATGAGAGCATATGGAAAACATTAAAGAGATCATGAAGATTCTGACAGATCCCGTATTTTCATCTCCGATTAGAATCGGTGTGCTTCTAGCACTGGCCGGAGTAGATAGAATAACCTTTACTAAATTGCAGAAGTATTTAGAAGTTAATAAGTCTACCCTTTCCGTTAACTTAAAAATATTAGAAAGTTATGGGTTAACCGAAATAAAAACTAGATTTTTTAGCGATAGGCCTAGAGAAGTAATAAAAATAACTGACAATGGCAAAAAGTTGGTAGAAAAGTATTTAGAAGCTATTTCTAAATATAAAAAGATAATTAACAGTAAAAATGAGTTAAATAAACAAGACATAACAAAGGATAAATAGTCTATTTTATATTTACTAGTTCCATGTAGCATAGTAAACATCAGCTGGCAACGAGTAATAATTCCCGTTAATACAATATTTAACATTACTATAATTATAATAATACAGTGATAGAGTGTAATATGGGTTATAATTATACAAATCTAAAACTACTACCGAAATCCATGTTGTCGCTGATTCCCATCCAACGGCTATATTAATAAGCTTGAAAAAAGGTGCTAACGAACCGATACCGGGGACTAAATAATCTGCTACATAAAATAATGCCCCAACATTAAGGCCAACTGCCATAGATATATAGGTATCTTGAAGCTCAAAACTAACAATTGTGGCCTTTCCGTTATACGGAATATTACTATACAAGGTCATATTACCCGATCCAATAGGGGCTATAAGTCCCCCATAACTACTATTGAAATCGTATATGATTGGGGCCATAGCATTACCGTTCTGATTAACAACAACCCTTGTCAGCATTACTTGGTAAAAGTATGTCGTGCAAGAACCGCCACCAGCAAAGTATACAGTTTCAGTCCAATTAACCCAGGCTACTTGACCTAAGATATATAACTGAACAACGTCATAATTATAAGGACTTGCTCTACCTATGGGGCCAGAATTGGTAACTGAAACACTATAAGCTATGTCATTAACTACTATCGACGGACCGGGAATACTCACTCTTATAGGGTTTTGTGGCGGTAATGAAGGTTGAGAAATATAAAATCCTATGTAAGTATCTGAACTTTGTTCATTTAATAATGCCGTAGTTAACGTTCCACCGTACGTAGTTTCATTTACCGTTGGTCCTATAAATGTTGCTATTGCTATTGGAGCTACTGATGAACTATTAGGATACCAGGCAATAATTTTAGGAGTTAATACTATAAGGCAACAAACCTCTGGTATTACAGTGCCAGTTGGAGTTGATGTTAGAGTTGTTGTCTCTTCCATAACGGTTGATTTTCCTCCTCTTAGCCTTACTATTCTATTTATAGTATTGTTAAACTGTATTGTTATTGTCTTCCCTATTCCTTGTAATATTTCGCTTAAGTTATAATTTATTGTAAAAGTCTGTGTTATTAGCTGTATTGTTGAAGAGTTTAATTTTATATAATATAACGCGATTCCTAGTAGTGACGGTATTATATAGAATTTTGAGTAGTTAATCCATCTCTCGGCAAATTTTACCAAATTCCTTAGCGGAATTCTTGCCATTCCGGTCTTGTTTGCCGAATAAACTAACGAAAACACTGTATTCCCTTCTCGGTTAGGGTAAAACACATATGCATATACTGTAACATTATCTAGGTACTTACCATCTTTTTTAAAGAAAATATTAATATAGTCACCTGGGAACGCTGAGTAAAACGTTTGATTAATAAATAGCATATCACTGGGATAGTAAATATAAAAGAA
Organism: Sulfolobaceae archaeon; assembly: GCA_028277025.1. The sequence continues at coordinate 5,848 of JAPYVG010000062.1, read as the reverse complement.
TAAGATAAAAATAATAGTAAATATTGCTAATAATATATGAATCTTTAATTTCATAAATAACTTAATGTTTAAGAGTTTTAAAATTTAACTAATAAATATTTATTATTATGTGATTGTGTGTATTAATAGTGTTATTATGTATTTACAAATTTGTTTTATCGAGCATTACCTAATGGGTAAGAAGTACTGTAATTAGGTAAGATATTTCTTGCCCTTCTCATAGATCACATCGTGTTATCAAGTGTAGTATTCCTTCGGGTAAGCAGAGTGTAGAAATTGTCGTAAACACTGTTTGCCTATGCCCTTTAAGGTTAGGGATTGGGATCTGAAAAACACTAACAACATGAGGGTTGATTTTAAAGCGTTAAACGTTCCATTGTGTACTGTATTCGATTGGGCTAAGCGTGGCAGTGTTAAAGGCTTCACTTTTACTCACAGTGAGGTTGTAATTATTTTCGGCCTACTGACCGTGCCTTTTAATTAAAGAGATTTATATGGGACGCACACAACCGTCACTGACAAGACAAGTTGAAGGAGAGTTAGAAAAATTGATCAGAATTTCAAAAAAGCTAAGGGATGATGAGCTGAGAAAAAATCTCGAAGCACTACTCCCTCACATTCGACAAGTAGAAGAGGCTTTCCAAGACGAACTAGCAGACCCCTTAGAAGTACTCCTCGTTACAATACTCATGAGGTGTAATCAAGTTGTATCTGATAGACGCGAGACCTAAGGATGGGAAAATAGAACTTTTATTAAGCGGGTTCAAAACCCTATACGTAAAAACCACCTTCCCCGTTTACTTAGAAGTGTTACCGGAAGGAATATTCTCTCATCCCTCGGTAAGCTCAATTGAAGAAGAGGAGTGGAGAGACTTAGAGGGAAGGCGTAAAAAAATTTACAGAGTCGAGCTGAGAGATTACCGTGATTACCTCTTCTTCAAAAAGAAGTTAAAAGTAGTCAATGATTTCATTAGCCCCTTAGACCAGGCTTTGGAAAGGCTTGGATTAAGACCTTTCTCCAGAGTCGAGGTAAACAACGACAAATTGGTCGGAAAGGAGGAAATGGACTTCCCTAAAGTAAACTACGCAAAGGTAGTCCTTTATGATTGGTACGGTGAACACTCTAAGGGAAGGTATTACAGACTCTATTATAACGGTAAACTAAAAGAGGAGGGGGACGTAAGGGATTTGGAAGTAGTTGCTGACGTAGTTGAACTGCCTTATACGGTTTATGACAAAGCAAAAGCAATAGTGAAAATTGTATCGGAAAGGAAGAGGGCACCGGTGGACGTCAAGGGGTTAATTATGTGGAGTAAATCGGTAAAAGTATTGTTAAGGGAGATAATGTACGCGACAATAGGTAAAGCTCTAACAACAAATGAAGCTTGGGTTGCGATTAAGAAGAAATATATAATCCCAAGAGTTAAAGCAAGAGTGGAGGAGTTAAGGGAATTAGAGGAGTTAGCTTACGCCGATAAGGGAGGACTAATACTTTTCCCGGAGGAAAAGTGCGTAAATAATGTATTCCAATTGGACTTCTCCTCAATGTACCCCTCTATTATAAGTAAGTTTAACATTTCCGGTGAAACTGTAGACAAGTGTAATGACCTAGATCTGGGAATCCACACTGTGTGTTTGAAGGAAAGGGGGATAGTTTCGGAAGCTGTTGAGAGGTTGGTTAAGCTTAAAGAGTTTTACAAGGCCTTTGATGAGGAACTCGCTGAGGCTATAAAGTGGATTCTAGTCGCGTCTTTCGGATATTTAGGCTTCAGAAACTCACTTTTCGGAAAGATAGAGGCTTACGAGTTGGTAACCTTCATGGCTAGGAGGATATTAAGGGAAGCAATAGACACCGCTGACTCCATGGGTCTAAAAGTCATTCACGGGATCATTGACTCTCTTATCGTTAAGGGAGAAAGGGAGAAGGTGGAGGAATTTGCGGAAATCGTTAGTGAGAAAGTGGGGATAAAGCTTAAACTGGAGGAAGAGTTCAGTTGGTTCATAGCGACTAGGACTAATGAAGGTCTTCCTTACCCTCAAAGGTATATAGGTAGGAGGAGAGACTCAACGGTGAAGGTTAAGGGGCTGATAAGGAGTAATCAGCCATTAGTTGTACAAGAGTTCTATTCAGAAGCGCTGAAAATGATGTCTAAGGCTGAGAGCTGTGAACAACTATCGACTTTAAGGGGTGAACTTAAAGAGCTTTACAAGGCTTTCAGAAAGAAGGTTTATTACGGAGAGCCCAAGGAGTTCGTGCTATGGATAAAAGGTGAACCGTATATAAGGGGGGCTAGGGGCTTTTATAGGGTTGATGAAGGTTACTATGGTCACAACGTCGAGTACTACCTTGACTATCTGGGGAGGGCTTATGAAGTAATAGAGGGGATCTTGTCTTGATGACAGGCTTTAGAGAGTTAGATTCATTAATAGCTAGGGATTTATGGGTTGAGTTCTACTCTGAGGATGTGGACTTACTCGTTGAGTTCTACTCAAGGGTTATAGCATTATCTTCCTACCCCTCAATAAAGGTTTTAGTGATCGCCGAAAGGGGAGGGCTAGACCCTTGGAAGATTAGATCTTATCAGAGGATCTTTGGAGTTGATGGAAAAGTGCTTATTAGGAGAGCTTTTAAGGCTGAGGACGTCCCACCGTCTGTTGAGGCTATGGGAGACGGGAATTTGATAGTAATAAACCCCTATGGTTTCTTCAAGCTTTACAGCGAAATTGTGGGTGCTTTAAGGAAGAGGAGGGTTGCAAAGACTTTTGTATTTTCACCCTTTGATAGGGAAAGGAGGGGGAGTATTTTCGGTTTACACAGCGCTCACTCAATTGTTAAATTGGAAAGAGGGGTTAGAGGGATTAGGTTTAAGCTTGTTAAAAGCCCTAATCACAGCGAGGTTGAACTTACTTATCCCATTCAAGAACTTTTCGGAAAAGAGAGAGTTGGATTAGAGCTTTGGTTATAGAGTGATCGTTTATCTCATTCTGAACCGTTTCAAGTGAGTCGTAAAACCGTTTGCCGTAACTCCCCCTTTCGTACCTACCTTGTCTTGTAAAAAACTCACATCTTTAAAACGCGTTTCCCGTTAAAGAAATATGTACACTCACACCGTTAATACTTTTCCCATCAAGATTTCAAAACAAACCCTTACTAGGCATGGGGAGAGTAAGTAATTATGTTAATCCCAACAATTTGTCCATTTTGCGGAGTCGGTTGCGGGTTATTACTTGAGGTCGAAAACGGAAAAGTTGTTAGAGTAATCCCAGAGAAAAACCACATAGTCTCTAAAGGAAAAATTTGCGGTAAAGGGGCAACAGTCCATAAGACCTTATACTTATCCGGTAGGCTAACAAAACCATTGAAAAGGGTTGGTGACTCCTTTGTAGAAACTAGTTGGGATCAAGCATTAAACGAGATAGCTGAGAAACTCTTGAAGATAAAGGAGAAATATTCCGGTAAGACTATCGCAATTTACGGCGGTTGCCAGAACACGTTAGAAGAAGTTTACGTAATGTCGAAACTTATCCGATTCTTAGGGAGTAACAACGTAGACTCATGTGCGAGGATCTGTCACGAACCGTCAGCAACAGCACTTAAGGAGACTGTCGGAATAGGTGCCTCCGGTACTTCAGTTGAGGAAATACCTAATGCGAAAGTGGTAGTAATTACTGGAGAACAAATTACGGAAAGCCATCCAGTCCTAACAGAGTACTTGGTGGAGGCAAAAAAGCACGGGACTAAAATTATAGTCATCGACCCCAGGTTTACAAAAACGGCTAAACTCGCCGACTTATACATTCCAGTTATTCAAGGAACTGACGTTTACTTATACAACGCTGTTGGCAATTATCTTATACAAAAAGGGTTATATGACGAGAAGTTCATAAAGACTAGGACTAAAGGGTTTGAGGAGTACGCGAAAACTGTTTCACGTTATACGTTAGAAGAAGCTGAGAAAATAACTGGTGTGCCTAAAGATTTGATAATTAAGTTTGCAGAAATGATAACAAACAAACCCACAATCTTCTCGTGGGGATTGGGACTAAGTGAAGGCGGAGGCGTTAATGCGGTTAGGGCTTTCCTAAACTTAATGCTCCTAACGGGGAACGTTGGAATTAAGGGAGGAGGACCGATAGTTTATAGGGGGCAATCTAATGTGCAAGGTTCTGGTGATTTGCTCAAGCCTTGGGTATTGCCTAATGGGGCTTTAAATGAAGAGAACGCCAAAAAGTTGGGAGAAATTTGGGGCTTTGAAGTACCCATAGAAAAGGGATTAACAGTAACAGACGCATTGCTTACTGAAAACGATATTAGGGCTGTAATCCTTGTAAATTATAACGTAGCACACAGTTTGCCGAATAAGACCAAAGTAATTAATAGGTTAAAAGAGATGGATCTAGTCGTAGCCCTCGACTCTTACATGACAGATACCGCAAAGTTGGCGCATTACGTTTTACCAGTTGCAATGTGGGCTGAGAGCGAGGGCTCTGTAGTTTCCTTGGACAGGCTGGTGAAGTGGAGGTATAAGGCTGTCGAACCCCCCGGTGAGGCTAAGCAAACTTTATGGATTTTATCCGAGTTGGCTAAGAGGGTGGGATTAGAGGTTCCGAAAGACCCTAAAGCAGTTTTTGAGGAGATGAAGAGGGTTGTTCCGCTTTACTCATCCCTAAGGCTGGAAGACGTTATGGATCACTCTAAGAACAGTAGGTATCCTAACGGTGAAGCTGTGCTCTACGAGAATAAGTTCTATACGGCTGATGGCTTCGCCCACTTCATACCAGTGGAGTACAGACCAATTGATAGAAAGGGTTTAGTCTTGATCACTGGTAGGGTTGTGACTAAGTATAACACTGACACTTTGACGTCTTATATGAACGGTGAGGAGGACGTTATTTACTTGAGTGCTGATGATATGAGGGAGATGGGGATTAAGGATGGGGAAGAAGTTATTGTAAGAAGTGAGTGTGGTGAAATAACTGCTAAGGCTAAGAGCGATTCGAGTTTGAGGAAGGGTTCTGCGTTTATGATAAATTCGAGTGATTTAGTGAACTACGTGGTTTGTGATATATTAGACCCCGAAACGAGGATACCATACTATAAATCAACTAGTGTCGTTGTGATACCTAAATCAGCAGTCTACTAACTCTTTCACAACCTTTTCAACAAGTTCTAGCATTTACTCCTTCTTCTTAAGGATTTTCCCTAATCTTTTTCTCGTCTAATCTTGGGTACTAGTGGATTACAATACTCCCACAACGAAAGAGGAGTGCTTACAGTTCACGTAAAATGAGGAGAACCAATGGCAATTCTTTCTGGAGACTTTTTACATGCTAAAGCGTTTGAGGCCTTAAATGAGTCTCTAGGATATGGATTAATAGGAGTTGGTGTTGCTGCTGTAGGATTAGGTATAATGTTTGGATTAAATGCTATACATTCTTTACCTTCTTCAAATCGTGTAGAATAATTAGGATCTCAAAATGGATATGAAGCATTTGTACCAAATGGTCAAACAATAAATTATAATGGACATACAGATCCTACAGATACTTTAATATTACCTGATGGAAAGACAATACCCCGCCTTATGATTATTTTCACTCCATGCCCACTCGACCTCGCGAAATATTTATAAAAGAGGATGCATAAATAGTTCGTGATGGTGTGGAGGATGGCTAAGAGAGGTAGATTAATTGTGATTATAGCCGTTTCAATAACAATCCTTTTTTAGCCTCTGGACTTCCAGTTACGTCTAACGGGTCTCAGAATAGTGGTCAGAACAATCCAGGTGGGTACGTAAGATATACTCTAATTCTTGTAAACAATACCCTCATAAATGGAAATTTTGTG
>JAPYVG010000061.1 GCA_028277025.1 Sulfolobaceae archaeon | reverse complement strand
TTATAATAAGCCCTTTGATGCTAGTGAGTAAAGCAGGTTTCATCACTTGCGTAAGTAGTGTGGACTATGCTTAATTTTTCATGGAAAGGTTTTTATACCGGAAGCTCCCCATGCCGTCTACGGGAGCGGTAGTTAAACCACTCCCTTCAAGGACATGGGGGGCCTCATCGAACCCATCCTCCCCCTCACATTGCTCCTCGGGTTCATTGTAGGGCTCTCTTCTACACGTCAACATTAACGGAAAAAGCTTATAAATTTTCATTAAGGGATAGTTAGTAATGTTAAATGATATCAAATGGCATAAACTTCACGGCTTATCGGAAACTGTCGACAGGGAGACTTATAGAGTAGGGGTTTTAGTGTTTACCCGTGGCGTAACTCTCAAATAAACACTTAATACATTTTCCTCCTAGTTTCTTTTATGAGTGCAAGGGATCATTTGGCAGCAAAAAGGACCTTCCTAGCCTGGGTTAGGACTTCGATAGCATTAATGGGTTTTGGTTTCGTAATAGCCAAGTTCCAGATTTTCTTACATGTGCTTGCACACCAACCTTTAACTTCCTCATCGCTCTTAGGTGGGGTAATAATGATTATTATGGGAATAGCAACGCTACTCTACGGTTTTTATGAATACTTGCAAGAGGAAAAACTGTTAACTGAAGGTAAATTCACGGTAAACAATAGGCCAATGATAATTTACACTTTATTGCTAACAGCTTTAGCAATAGGGCTTGTTGTAAGTCTCTATATGAGTGCATATCCGTAAACCTTTGAGGTCTTAGGCTTAGCGTTCATGTTCAGTATTATAGCCCTTTTTACAGTACTCGGTATTTCACCCTGAAGCTTTATCTCATTTCCGTTCAAACTTCCCATTACTTTTATCCCCCCTGCAACAACGTGAAGCGTTTGGGAATCTGAAGTCCACTTAAATTTCTGTACGTTTGTAATCTTATCAACCATTTTTAAACCAGGTTTTAAGAGTGCGGTAACTCCTTCAATCTCCTCCAACTTTACGTTCCTTAGTGCAAAGCCTATCCTAGTTCCGGGCAAAACACCTTCTTGGTCTTCATCCAATACTTGTATACTTTTTACCTCAACTTCCTTCTTCATAGGATAGGCTATTAATTTGTCGTGAACCTTAACCTCTGTTAAGGCAAAGCCTAATACTACTGCTCCAACACCTTTAACATTAAATGCCCTATCAACATAAACATAACCCCTATCTTCAACCGGTTCGTCTAATTCCCTAAGCTCTCCTACCATGTTGATTATGGATAACTCCTTAAACACCTTATTGAACGTTTCGATGTCTTGAGGGGGAAGTACTAGGCCTTTTAATCCTGAGGCCTCGGCGAGAAGTGCTAGCTCCCCCTCTAATGCTGTTATCTTACTCATTTTTAGGTAAAAGGATGAGGAAATTGATATTGCTTCAGCCTGGTCTAATAGTTTAGTCGGCGTTAATACTGACCTTATAGTTTCCCCGATTTTTCTATAATAAATATTATTCTCAGTCTTTTTCCCCAACTTTTCCGCCAGCTCTCTAGCCTCTTCCTCGCTCGAGGCCAGCACAGTGGATATTGTACCCCTTAGCATAATTGTGGGTGTTCTTCCCCGCTTAAAAGGCTAATGTGGAATAAGCTACTAAGAAGTAAATAAGTATTAACGCTATTGACTCCTTAAGCCCTAAAGTCCTATCCATGAGGATGAAAATTGCTAAAGTGTTAGCTATTATAGTAGCTATTAACTCACTTGTTGCGGGCTGTAACTGTATTCCGTGAAATACTCCTATAATTGCTAAAAGTATTGTTGAGTTCTCTATTTTACTGCCTACAAAATCAAAAACTGCTAAAGAGCCACCGCTTTGGGAATTTGAGGTAAGTCTTATGGCTGTTATTGTCTCCTCAATTTCGCCGGCTAAGGGAGTTAATATTAACGCTAGCCAGACCGAAGGTATGTGGAGTTCTTGTGATATCTGTGCGACTTCTTCAACAAAGGGCTCAGAGAAGAATACTAGTAATACCGCTCCTACGGTTAAATAGATTGTAGCCTTAACGATTTCATTATAATCTATTTCGCCTTTACTTCTATTTATAAACCCCTTAACCCTAGTAAACGCGTAGTAGAAATAAAGGAATATTAGGGGGATAGCTATTATGATGTCGAGTGTATTATAAAGTAATAGGAAAAGGAGGAGGATGGTAGTAAATATCAAGAATCTCTGTTCCACACCATATTCCTCGGCGATAATTAAGTCCTTTCTCCACTTAAAGTAGTTCATAACCCCTAATAGCCCTATCCCGAAAGTAAAGAGCAAGACATTGCCACCTATTGCTGAGCCCAAGGCAATGTATGGTTCTTCCCTCAATATTGCTACAATCACGAAAATCGTTTCTGGGAGAGCTGTAAGTAACCCCATTATTATCCCTCCAGCCATTCCTTGTCCCATGAATTTCTCTAACTTTTCAGCCCCTCTTGTTATTAGTTCTGCAGAGAGTATTAGGAAGGGAAAGATGATTAGTAACTTAAGTAACAACCTAACAACATTTAAAAAACCAAATAATTAAGCATTAGCACAACATTGTTTGGGAAGTGTTCGCTAGTAGCACATTTTACCTTCTTTAACTTAGTCTCGTAAACTCATCTTAAATCACAAACACCTTTTGGAGAACGTCAATATACTGAGTTCGATCGCTCCCATCCTCGTCAGCAATTATCAGCTGAGGGACTTTATATAAAATATTTTGGTAATGTACTTATCGTAAACCAAAAAGAAATTTAGAATGTAATAAGAAGGAGTAATTACGTAAAAGAGTTATGGACTGGTCTCTTTTCTACTCTAGTTAAATAAATTCTTGGTTAACATTTATAAAATAGATTACCATTCCTATAATTTAGTTCATCAATAAGTTTTTATTAATAATTATGGGGGATTATCTTATGGGACAAGAGTGTATAAGATTTTCTAACGTGGTAAAGAGGTTTGGCAATATTTTAGCACTCAATAACGTAAGCTTTTCAATCCCATGTATGGGGAGGTATGCGTTGCTTGGTCCTAACGGTGCAGGTAAGTCTACAACTCTTAAAATCCTCGCCGGGTTGATTACGCCGGATTACGGTGAGGTCTTAATTAAAGGGTTAAAGCCTGGGACTATGGAGGTAAAAAAAATTTTAGGTTATTTACCAGAAGACCCTATGCCTTATAGGGCTATGACGGTAAGGGAGAATTTAGAGTATACAGCGGCATTGAGGGGTTTACCGAACCCTAAAGAAAGAGCTGAGGAAATGATGGAAATGTTTAACTTAAAAGAGTACGAAAATATCCAAGCCGGAAAGCTGTCTAGGGGCAATATTCAGAAACTCTCTCTGGCCTTAGTCTTGCTTCATAACCCGGAAATAGTACTACTCGACGAACCGTTAAACTACTTAGATATTCCTACACAAGAAAAGGTTATAAACGAACTTAAGACTATGAAGTCGACTTTTCTCATCTCAACTCATATAATGTCGATAGCGACTAGGCTTACAGATCACGTAATCATGATTAATAGGGGTTCAATTGTATGGCAAGGTGAAATAAATCAACTTAAAGCAATGACTAAAGAGGACGAGCCTATTGAGAGTGTTGTAGCTAGGTTAATGACTTTAGGTGGTTAAAGTGCTATGGAAACTGGTAAAATTTCTGGTACTCTCGAGGGTTAGTAAGCCCACTTTAGTTCTATTAGTAGCCCTAGGCATATTGACAAGTTTACCACTCCTCCTATTTCACTATAATAAGGAAACTTCGTTAACTTATTCATATTTTGGGATCTTTTACACAATCTTCTTTACCTTATCACCACTGTTTGCACCACAAAAGGGTTCCTCAATACCTGGGATTATCAAATCAGATGTGGACTTTTTATTTCAATTGCCAATTGATAGCAAAGAGCTGGCCTTAGGACTAATTACAAGTAATATAATAGTAAGTTTGATTTACATGGTCGCGATAAGCAGCTTTTTTATCCCATCACTAGGACTTTTAGCATTCCCTACTTTATTTCTGATAAGCCTAATACCCCCTTCATTATCAGTGATAACATATAGTTTGCCTCTTAAAAGTAGGATCTCCATTACTTTCCTAATAGTGTTGTGGGATGCCTCTGCGCTTATGGGAAACCCGTTCTCTCCTTTATCGATGTTTTTCGGTTATTACGAGGGTTATTTTCTACTAGCACTTCTTGATGTATTATTGCTCTATTTAGCAATAACTAGATTTAATACGGTAGGACTAGCCTCACGTTACTTTGCCCCAGAAGAGAAGGAAGTAATGAAAAGTATAAGTTTTTCGACGTCAACCCCCTTTATGGTAATGTTAATTAAAAACTTGCATTTCTTGGAAATAGGCGGTAGGAGTAACATTTTAACGGCTCAAACGTATTTCGTGAGGAGAGTTGACGTGCGTTGGCTTATATTAGTTTTTACTATTATAGGTGTTGTGTTTTTGGTACTTCTCAAAATCATATATAGCCCAGTAGTAAATCCCACAGTAATAAATACTACGTATTATACAATAATTACTTATTCCATAGTCATACCATATATGGCCATGTTCCTCTTTGTGATCTCTGCATTCGCTTTTGAACCCTTATGGTTATACCTTAGTATAATGACACCACTGGAGCTAGCGAGAAACTATATTTCATCTAAAATAATAGCTATTGAGGTTGTACTCTTACCTTATATTATTCTTATAGGTATTGCAGAAGGTACTATAGTAGCTATGGATTTACTGATAGGAATCCCGCTTTCAATAATCCTTGTGATTTCAACATCAGCAAGGTTTTACCCGGTAAATCCCGCTCAAGGGAGGGTTAATATGACACCTTCGTCAATTCTCTTCAGTTTTATTTTTGTTATCCCAATACTTGGTAGTCTGGCCGGTGCTTTTGGAGTAATTAGCTTAGTAATTTATTTAGTATTCCTAGCTATTATATCACTTCCCTTTATGTTCTCTGAGGGATATTGGGAGAAGACAATTGAAAGGTACATTACTATGATATAATGTAGTTTAAATCACAAATAAGCACACTTTTTTATTTATATTAGATCTTTTCAACTAAAAATTAATTAAGAATGGTCTCACGCGCCAATGCGGGTTACGTCTGTAACACATTTACGTAGCTTATCCTTACTTTTAATCCCTTTGGAGGGTGCCATTGTGAAGTCTATGAGCAGTTGTGAGGTGGAGGAAGGCACCCAATGAAACTCCCCATGTCCTTGAAGGGAGTGGTTTAACTACCGCTCCCGTAAACAGCATGGGGGTGATGAGGCCGAGTGATTAATAGTCATAAAAAGTGACTATTAGTCACAATGAAGGCTGAATTCTAAGCGAAAAATGTGAGCTCCGTGCTGTTGGAGTCCGATGGCTCACGGGTTATCACATTAAATCAACAAGTGTGGGGGCAAATGGAACGTTATATTAGCGGTCATATAGAATAGATGGCTGAATTCATTAAGTCCTGTTCTTAGATTTGAGCTAAAGTATAAACATTAAATATTAGTGAATGAGTCCTCTTCAATCTATAAAGTTTACTAAAGTGAGGTTACTATTAGATATATACCGTTTATCCCTATATTTTCATGATTGGGTGTAGTCATAAATACTCTAACTAAATGGGAGTTATGTATATTGCTCTTTTGCATACATAGGGGTCGGACTTTCATTGAGGTTTCATGAATTTGTATTCAACCTCTCGTCCTCATTCCCCTTGTCCGGCTCCCCATGCCGTCTACGGGAGCGGTAGTTAAACCACTCCCTTCAAGGACATGGGGAGCCTCATCGAACCCATCCTCCCCCTCACATTGCTCATCAAGTTCACTGTAGGGCTCTCTTCTACATTTTTAGTATGTAACTACAAAATTTATAAACTTTCATGAAGAGAGCTGGGAATGTTAAATGATATTAAAATGACATAAAATTCACGGTTTATCGGAAACTGTTGACGACGGCATAAGAGGCTGTTGTTTATTTAAATCTAACACAATCAAATATTAAAAAGATTTTTCCATAATTGTGGAAAAAGCTCAAGCCCAAATTAAGTAGAAGGGTAAAACTTGTGAGCTAAAGAGTTATTCTTCTCCCTTGTCTTGATAGATGACTTCATGAAGATAGAGTGGTAAAGTAGAATTGTCTCCAATTATAACTTAAGAGAATTTTAATACAATGAACTTAAGATAGGCTAAAACGGAAAGAAAACTTTAAAATCAAAAACCTTACCTTTTAATCAGTACATCACCGAACACCCCGCGCGAATTTGTTCCTCACCCCCCGCCTTTCCTTACCTTTTTGCTTTTTTATTAATTTAAGTGCCATCTATTGTATCTCATTCATTATTAATAATACTTTTCACCCTTTCCCTTACAAAAATTTCAGTTTTACGTAAGGCTATTGTAAAAGAAATTTCATAAATTATCATCTTTTCCCCTTAAGAATCTAAAATCTTTTTATCATTCCCGAGAAGATTTATAAGTGAGGATTAAAAGAGTTAAATTTATATACTGTTTACAACCGCTCTTTTAGTTTTAGGCCAAGTGATAACACTAACTAAAACTACAGTTATTGATGCAAATCCTAGAATGTCTATGGAGTTTACTAAGTCATAAATCCCTAAAGTAGCGATAAATCCTAATATTATGTTCGCAATGCCCCCCACAAAACCTCCGATATTATATGCTAAACCAGATAGGAACCCTCTTACTTCAAGTGGCACGGAATCGATTAACAATAGCGCCATTAAAGGCCAGAATCCGGTAAAAAATGCATAAATCGAAATACCTATTTGAGATAGTAAATCGTTAGTGAATACGGAAATGGAAAGCGGTAAGGAAAGTAAAAGTGCTAAAGCACCGATGTAAATCAATTTCCTTTTATCCATAAAATCCGCAAGCCTTCCGAAAAGTATGAAGGATATCGCTAACCCAATATTAGCTAATGTCATTAAGAGGCCTAAACTGTAACTGCTCATCCTTAAGTAACCCTCAGCGAATATTGTATAGTTACCGAAAACCGAAAAATAAGCGATAAACATCCCCGCCATTCCGGCTGTAGACCTAAGCAAAATAGGTAAGTAATCCCTTATATTGACCTTAGCCCTATACTCTCCCTCTCTGTCCCCCTCTTTGATTCCTATTAATATATAAGGTATTAGGATGAGAGGGATAGAACCAGTAATTAAGAACAGTCTAGGATCGTTATTTAATAGGATATAAGCAACCGTTTGTCCCTACACTTTCATTTCATTCATTTTATCTTCATTCATGATCGAGTGTAGGGACTTAGCCCTTAACCACAGGTGGGTCATGGGACTCCAACGGCACGGGGCTCACATCTCCGCAATCCCTCTCACCCTTTTGGGCATAGCCCACATCGGTATGAGAGATCATCACATAGCAACGAAAATTTGTTATAAACAGATATAAAAAGATCTCTGTTAACGTGAGAAAGATTCAGCCCGCCTCATAGGGACGAGGTCTATCGTTCGTTATATCATCCAACAAGTTTTCGGAAGGGAACGAGCTTTTCTTTTGCTTCTTTGCAAGCCAGGCAACAAGGAACGCTTCGATATCTGCCCGAATTAATTCGCTTTCCTTAGCGAATAATAGGTAGTCCCTAATAATCTGAGATAATATATAAATGTCAGCGTCCGTAATCTTGTCAGGGTCTAGGAGTGTTATTATCTTGGCGAATTACTCGATCCCTTTAGCTTTCTTTAAAGACATAACTCTCCTAGCCATTGAAAGAAATTCTAGCAAAGAAGTATTTAAATATAAGGGGGCTATCCATTCCCTGGCGAGGCTTTCCGCCCCTTAACCCCTTTCTTTGTAAAGTAAAAGAAAATAATGAAATAAAAGGACTGTTATAATATTCATATTGTGATAATAAAAGGACAAAGATAAAAACAAAAAAGTTTTTGAATATGTTTTAACAGAAGTAGAAATCGGGGATGAGGGGATGATGAGGAGGGTTAGAATTGACCTATGATAGGTTACCTAGCAGCTGACCTGACCCCCTCATCCCTAATTCATTACTTATCTTTTCAACTATTAAGCTTTTCTTCTCATCCAATTTTGAAAAATTGAGCAAAGAATGAGGTTGGATCCTAACGTTAAATCTACGACGTGAGAAAAATTGTATAAACTCCCCAGTTTAATAAGAAAAATTCAATTGCTATGTATAACTACTACTAAGAGTTCTGATAATGAAAAACAGAAGAGTGAAAGTGTAGGCCCAGGGTGCTTTTGATGTGTAAAAAGTCTTAAAATTTTTTCTAAAAATGCAAAAATTTCAATTAGCTATAATTCAGCGTAAAATTAGCCTAAGTAAAAAGTCGTAAAATTGAAAGAGAAGAGAAAGTGTAAAAATTGTTTGCTAAAAATTTTGCAATTTTTAGTAGTAGTTATATATACTATATCTCTTTTTAGAGAAGTTAGAATTTTTCTTATTTAACTTGAAAGTTTATTCAAAGAATTAGTTCAACTTTTTAATGATTTGGAAGATCGATATATTAGAAAAGTTCATGGGCGGCTCTAAAGAGGCTAAACAAGGGATTGAAGCTGAAAGAGAATTAATTGAGTATTTTAGTAATAGTAAGGATGTACTGGTGTCTTGTGCTCAGAAATTAAGTATTAAAATACCTAATTCATTTGTTGTTATAAAGCCCGTTAACAGAATAAAATGTGACCTAATGATAAAAGGTGAGTTTACCATATGTATCTCAGTAAAGACTGTTACAGATGCTAGTTTTCACCAACTTGACAGAAGATGGCTAGATGTCTGGAAGACAGTGTTAAATATGCCCGAAGATATATACAAAATTCTTTTAGACAGTATTCTAAGGAAGGCTAAAGATCCTAAAGCAGTATTCATTCTTCCTAAAGATAGGGATAAGATAAGTAAATTTATCAAGGACAATCTAAGCATAATATTAAAGGAAATTTTTATAAGAGATGAGGAGGATTTAAGAATCCTTGCAATTTGGGATAAAAGAGATGATATTCTCTG
>JAPYVG010000060.1 GCA_028277025.1 Sulfolobaceae archaeon | reverse complement strand
GTAAATGTATTTATATCTGGAGGTATACTTGTAGTGTTTTACCTCATAGACATTCTCATACCACCATTTTATCCAGCTGACGTAATGGAAAAACCTATAGTCTTCCTTTCTCCGATCCTAGTTATAGTGGTTACAATTTATATCCTTGTTAGATTATTTTTTAATAATTTAGTATTTTTTATATTTCTCCTCGTACTATTTGTTATAGATCTGATATTGTCTTCTAATAAGGCAAGAAATTAAAAATCATGTGAAACACTTGATACCGATAATATTATGAGCGTTGAGAAACTTTCGATTCTTGATATACCGAAAACATCACTTTAGATAAGTTTATATAAACTAAAGAATGTAGACCTAAGAGAATTATTGTAATAAATGTCGATGTATAGAGTCAATTACAGTTATAAATTTCAGAGCTGTAAAATTGAGAAACTAATATTTATTAATGTTTATTTTACTAGAGTTGTAAGATTCTTCGATTTCTTCCCAAATCACTTGAAATCAGATTATTCAAGTAATTTAAGTAAACGAATTCATAAATATTGTTAGACTTATAATGAGTAAAATATAAATTTATTTTCATTATTGTTAGTCTTTATATAGGATATTTATACAGAATTTGTATAGCTTTTAAAAATTAATTAGGTGATTGAATTCGCTGGGAGAAATCGATCCGTTAATGTGTAACTACAAGTTATCTTAATATACTATTTGGCATAATAACATAATATGTAAATCCATGATTGCTGACTTACGACCTTTCACGGGGGTTCCAGCTAAAGCAGTCCTCTCGAGGAGGAGTGACTTTGCTGCATTCTATCAAGTTATAATAGAAAATATTACTCTCCTTTACTGTCAAGCATCAAAGAAGGAGATATAATCATAGACGCAGGTGCCGATATAGGCTTGTTTTCAGTCCTAGCAGCGTTTAAAGTAAAGGAGAAAAATAAAGTAATTGCTGTAGAACCCGAACCTAATAACTTGAAAATCTTAAGAGAGAACGTAGAGTTAAATTACCTTAAAAACGTAATTATTGTCCCTAAAGCTCTTTACAACAAATTCCGTAAAAAGGTCAGTGTGATGGGAGAAAATGTTGAAGCTTACGTGTCTGAAGATCGAGAAGGTAGTGTTGACACGATTACTCTCGACATAATAGCGGAAGAAATTGATTTAGACCCAGAATACTAAAAATGGGTATAGAAGGAGCTGAAGGTAAAGCTCTCCTTGGCGGTATCAACACAGTTAAATATCTAGAATTAAATGAAATAAAAGTACACGGCGAGGGAAAGCTGAAAAAGGTCGAGGAAATATTATTGAATTTAAAAAGAAAGAGATGGCGTTAGAGGATTCAGGTAATGTTTACAAACAGTTACTAAAACATCCCTTAAGGGTACTCAGCATCGAAGCCGCTAATCGTTTTTCTACTGCAAGGCGTGTAATATTATCAAAAGTTAAAGGTGGTAAAGTTTCTCATCTCCCAAAACTAATAGTCTATTATGAGAGTTAAAAGAATGCTTCTCCTTAAGGTTAAAAACGTAAGTTGCAACCCGAAATCTATTTCAATAACTAACAATTACTACTGTGTCTCTCTTGAGTAGAATATGATGCATGAAATAGTGCATACATCAGCTATGAAATTCATAGCTAATTCTGGTAGAAAACTAGAATATAGGAGATTTATGCTAGGAGATTTAGAAGATATGTAGACCTCGGTAGTACCGAAATAGTAATTGTATTTAAAAAGATAATCTTTTACGTCGACAATGTGAGCGTAGTAGAAGTATTCAATCCAAGTATTGGAAAAGACTGAAATGCCAGATCCCGTAGGTGTATAATTACTTGGTTTACTACTTATAGAAGTGTTAACAACTGAAATTTCCTCTCTGCTCTTAAGTCACTATTAAGCTTCATCATTCACCTCGTTATAAATTGAAGACGACATAAGAACTATATTGACAATTCCGAGCCCATGACTGACCATTTGGAGTTCATGGTTAGTTAAGTTTAGTTTCCAGCTAAAACCCAACTAACGTTATATACCAAATTTACGACAGGCATGATTAAGGAGTTTCCGGAATTGTTACGTGTTATTGAGTTAATACTGTTTATCAAAGTATTAGGTGGTGGGGGAATTGCATGAAAAGATTCTATGGAAGAGATCATGACCGAATAAAAGAGATAAGAGGAGAAAGCAAAAGAAGCTAAATGAGCAACGCTTTTGTAGCCTCGATAACATCATCAACTGCACTATTTCTGCATCTAAGTGAATTCCGAAAGTTATTATCATATAGTTTCCAATTCGAAAAGATGTAGAAAATAGTAATTCATGGTCATGAGGTTCGAGATTCATTGAGTTCTCATGAATCTGTATCCGATTCTCAGCCCTAGGAACCCTATGGTAGTTGTAATAACTTCTATCCCCTCATTGGACACTTTACTCCCTACTCCCTCATCGGATATCTTAATTTTAGCCCCATCTACATCGTAATACGCCTTATTAACCAGAGTGACGTTTTTAACTCTTAAACCTCAACATTTAAATTTCGAAAGCCTAAGGTAACGGCTCCACAGCCACTACTTCCTTAACTCCCCTAGCAATTTTCACTGTAAAATCGCCTACAAAAGCTCCGGCATCTAGTACAGTGTCTTCTTTCTTGAACCTTAAGAAATCATACTCACTTATTATGAACGTTGAGTAATAAACGTAACCGTATCCTAAAGGGAAGTTAAAAGCCTAAGGTCACCTTTTCCTAACATACAGTACATAATAAATAGAGCCTTCTGCATATGTTAGCTCTTCCTTTTCCTTAATTAGTCCGTGACTATACATTATAGTGTCAACAAACCTTTTATTGTGTTCGTGAACTTCTATTATTACCTTATCCGTCCTATCCAGTGTGCTCTCGCTACCTAAAAGGACTTCCTTTTCATAGCCCTCGACGTCTATTTTTAATAAATCCACTTTGTTTAAACTCAAAGAATCTAAAGTTATCATTTTTATCTTATATCCATTTGACGAAACGTGAGTTTCGTCAAAGTTAGTACTAATAAAGACTTCACATTCTTTGTTACCTAAGGCTACATTATATAATTTTACATTATCGAATTTATTATCAAGAACGTTAAGTGATAAGATCTTAAATGAATAAGGGTTTGGCTCAAATGAGAAAACTATACTTCCATGTTTTGCTGCCCTTAATGTATAGGCTCCAATATAAGCACCGACATCTACAAATGTGCCTCCTTTCCTAAAATTAAACCACTTTCTAACGTTAATCTCTTGCCTTAGCAAATAGTGTTGAATGTCGTGAATAAAATTCTCTTTTCTGACATTAAATATTATTCCATTAACCCTCACTTTTATTAAGTCTCTAACTTCTTCTTCACGTTTAAACTCTTTATGAAGAATAAAATAATCGATAAAAGTCCTTAATGATATAAAATAAAATGCAGGGGCAGACTTTAAATCGACTGGTAATACTCTAAGATAATCAGAATATTTCATCGAATTTCATAATATAACGCTTATTATAAATTTGTCTACAATAAACTTAGTTTATGGTTAATATTTACATTTGCGGTACTTTTTTAAATAATTTCAAAACTATTAAGCGTTAAGGGTAAAAATCTTCCTAAAAAGAACTAAGGGAAAGGTTGATTGTTATGCATTTGTGAAAATGAAGCTTAACAGTAGGAAGAAGTTGATTAATGATTATACTGATAAGAAGCCTGCTTTAATCCCTTAAACTCTATTATATTATTTTGTTAAGCTTTTTACATGCTAGAGAGTACCAAATAACACTTAGATCTAAATTACTGAATGAGGATGAACTGGTGGTGATAAGGAGAGTCAAAATATATTGTCTTTTGAAGTTTTAATCATAAAATAATTATTAATTATTACTTAATATGGATATCAAATTATATACTAAGGCATTTACATAACAATAAAAATAAGAACAGAACAAACGTTTTCATCCTTTTCTTATTATCCATCCTTGCATGTACATTGCATCAAATCCTCCAACTGCAAAACTCCTAATAGCGTCTTGTGGGGTCTCAACTAAGGGCTCTCCAGCTAGATTGAATGACGTATTCATTATAAGTCCCTCACCCTTCAGGTCCTTAAATGCCTTAATCAAATCATACCACGTTTTATTAACATCCCTAGTAACTGTCTGAGGCCTTGCTGTCAGATCAACGTGACATGTTACCGGAACCCTCTCACAAACCTCCTCACTCTTATAGCGGAACATTAAAATCATAAACTCGTGAGAGACTGGGTCTTTAAAGTAAACGCCCTTATCCTCATCAAGCAAAGATGGGGCTAGAGGCCTCCACCACTCCCTTCCCTTAATATCATTGACTAAACGCCAATAATCCTTCCTAGTTGGATCCGCAATGATTGAACGATTGCCCAAAGCCCTAGGGCCTAGCTCAGCCCTACCTTGATACCAAGTAACAATCCCACCCTTAGCAATTAAATCAGCAACACCATTAATGTCATCACCAACATATTCAGCCTTAAACTTACTCCTCTTTATGACTTTCCTAATCTCATCGTCTGAATATTCCGGTCCTAAATAAACGTCTTTAAGTCTACCATGGCTCATCTTCCCTCCTAAAACGTGTTCATAGACGTAAGCAGCAGCACCAATGGGACCACCGGCATCATTAGCAGCAGGGAAAATAAAAATATCGTTAAAAATATGGGAGTAATATAATTCCATACTAGCCTTAGCATTTAAGCCAACACCACCAGCTAAAGCAACCTTATCCTCACCAGTATGATCCCTAGCCCATTTGCCGGTAGCTACTATTGCCTCTTCGGTAACCTTTTGGACAGCCCAAGCTATGTTAACAGCATCTTCATTTAGCTCACCCTTAGGATTCCAGTTAAGAACTTTTCTACCGATTACCTTTTCAATGATATCATCGTATACGGAGAGTATCTTTGCATAGTCTTTACTCTTTATAGCCTTACCGTTGTTTAGAATCACGTAAGGCTCATCGCCCTCTGGAGTGATCTTAACAAACTCTTTAAGTTTATCGTAATAAGGTGATCGTTTACCATAAGGTGCTAAACCCATACCTTTACCCGGTGCTTCCAGAAAACCACCAAGTTTTATCCCTTCCATTATCTTCTCATAAAGGAATCCGAGAGATGCGTAAGAGGCGTACATGGATAGAACTGGCTCAAAATTTCCGTCTTTAACTTTCCAGACTACTGTAGATTCATATTCACCAATACCATCAATTGTTAAGATTGTAGCTGAGTTAAAACCGGAAAAATAATAAGCGGAAGCCGCGTGAGCTAAGTGATGCTTAACTGGATAAATCTTTATTTCTGAAGGAACTTCTTCATTTATATCAATAATGGCCTTTCTTATTAGTTGTTTAGCCAACCTCATATAATCTCCTTTAACTAGGTCCAAGGCGTATGTCGTTAACCCTTCTTCAGGATCTAATGCACCACGATTAAACATTCCAATTATTGAGCTCAAATAAAACCTAAATCTACGATCTCTGGCAGAGAGTGAAGGATACCAATTTACTGCATAGGCATCAACGTCTTTAGGCTTAACTCCTTGCTTTTCCAAGAATTTGAAAGCTTCCTTAAGGGAGTCTAATGGAGGTTCATCTACTGAGTGCTTATGTCTTGTAAACCTCTCCTCCTCTACTGCAAAAATCAATTTACCGTCTTGAATTATAGCGGTGGAATGATCATGTTCCACAGGCCATTGAAACCCAATGACTAGCACAATAGAAATTAGCTTAAGGGTATTATTAAGTTTATTTATAACTTTAAAAACGGGCAGTAATATATTCTTGCATGCATAAAATAGCGTTTCTAATAACGTTAAGCAACAAGTATTATAATGCGGGCACTAAGCCTTTTCTAGATATTTCTTTAGGACTGATAAATAATGGCTATAAGCCTTTTTTACTCTTCTTCAAATCACCTTCTTATGAGGACTGCAAAAAAAGATTTCCAAATTTACCAATGCATGCATTTCAAAATGTTGATGAGATAAACAATTTCATAAATAAAGAGGGCATAAAAGTATTAATTTCCGATGATTATATATATAGATTGAAAATATTTAACAAAATAAAAGCTAAATATAAAGTGGTTTATGTTCAACATCTAGTCGGAATGAGTGTTATAAACGAATTATCTAATAAGACTAATATAAAACTTAAATTAGCGTCTTATCTCCCATGGCGTATAATAGTAAGACAATATGTTAACATTGTAGAAAAGGCCAATATAATAATAGGTAATTCTTACACTACTACACGCGACTTGGCCACACTTTACGGTATCAATAGTTCCGGTGTGGTTTATCCTCCCGTCGGTGTTAATTTACGTATGTTAAATAATAGCGAAAGAAAGGGAATTCTAGTATATGTAGGCCATAAGCCAGACTTTTACGTTAGAGATTTAAAACAAGACATTAAAGTATTAAAAAATATAGATGATGACATAATAATTTGGGGAGAAGGAGGGTTAGAGAACATAAGTGACGAAGAGCTATCGCATCTTTACTCAAGGGTAAAATTAGTGTATGTGACAACCACATTTGAAACATTCGGATATGTGGGAGCAGAAGCATTATTGTTTGGAACACCTGTATTATTGAATGTTTATCAACCATTTCTAGAAAAAATACCTCTTGAATATAATATGGTAAAAATTCTAGGGAGAAAAGAAATAGGTCCAAAAGAAATTGAGGACTTTTTAGAATTAGAGAAAGATATTATATCCGCAAAAAAAGCTATAATTTCTAACTATTCAGCTAATAAATCTTCTCAATCCCTAATTAAGATTTTAGATACTGAATTAACAGACTTATAGGATTTCATAAGGAATAGTAATCTCACTAAAAGACTTAAATAAATGTATAATTCATCTAATCATGTAATGGCACATACGATGAAAAGCAGGATTTTACATTTACCAACACTTCTTCCTTACGTTATCGCGTTTTTTGTAGGCGTAGTAGAGTTCTACATTATATACCACTCTGATTTGCCACCAGGTTACGGATACGGGCCTTTACCTAAGCAAACAGAAGTTCAAATAATGTTTAATATTCTAAATATTGATGTTGTAGGTCTATATTCATATTTAGTGTACATTCCGCTAGAATTAGCCTATTTATCGTTACCTATTTCTTATGCTGAATTTTCTTCTGCTAGCTTCTTTTTATCTTTTATGATAGCATTTATGAGTGTTTTTGTTTCAGTGAGGTATTTCCTAAAAAAATACTTTAACGCTAGTAATGCTATGTCTTCTCTAATAGCGATTCTAGTAGATATACCGTTTCAAATAACTTATATCAATTACATAAACTATCCCGCACTTTATTTACTAACATTAGCACTTTTTGATTACGGGCTAGATTTTGGTAAAATAAGTTGGAGAGAAGCTTTTTGGAGAGGCTTAATATTAGCCTTAGCCATATCATTAGGATTTGAAGACGTTAGAAGTATATTTTATACTACAATTACATTCTTTGTATATCTAAGTTATTATTTAGTAATTAAAAAGAAGATAGAATACTTAAAAGGGATAATGAAGGTGTTGTTGTTGGCTGTGCCATTATTTGCAATTCTAGATTTTCAGCTCTTCTTAGCTTATTATTTATTAGCTCCTTATATTACCCCTGTAGAAATGCCAGTACTTTTTAGCCAATTATACATGGCAATAACGTGGTATTATCCTATTTATACACTATTAGGAACCATAAATTTTACTGGTCCATTAGCTTACAAGTCTAATTTATTGTATGGTGCTATAATTGTAGGAATATCCTTTATAGCACTTCTTAAAAGGAATAAAATTTCAATTTTCTTTTCTGTCCTTTTACTTACTATAGTAACTTACGACTTCATAGGAACTAGGACAGTGGATTACTTACTTGCCAATAGTCCCTATGTTGGTTATTTAATATATTTATATGTTCAGTATATTCCAGCTTACTTATATTCGGCATATTTCTACACTCTCTTGGCGTTCTCTCTCTATTCAATTTATTCAGTAACTAATAGAAAAGGGAAGACAGTTAAGGCACTGTTTCTTTTCCTTATAATAATACTTTCGGCAGTAGGGACAATATATTATCAACCAAACGCCTCACAATTATCTAAAGCTTACGCTCCTATCCCATTATTTAATAATGTGAGAGAAAGCATAGATTATGTCTCTAATGCAACGGGGATTGTACTAGTATTAGACAGTGGAGAAGATAGCAGTTACTTTGAGTCATATCTTCCATATACGGCCTCTCCTGTAGGGTTTGGATATATGAATTTTATTTGGTACAATATTTTAAACTCTCCTAATCCGGCTAGAGCCTTATCGTACTTAGGAGTTCAGTATATTATAGTTAATCAATCATCTTATCCAGAATATTATAACTTATTGGAAAAATCTTCAGGGTTTAAAATAGTGTACCAAGAAGACAATTTAAGCGTTTTTAAAAACTTGTATTTCCAACCTTATATTATAAGTAGGGGCGTTTATGTTACGTTTAATTTTCCTTACGCGATCACCAAACTATCAAAATTAAATACTACATACGTGATTATACCTTTCTATTACATAGATGATTTGCAGCACATTCTCCCTTATGTTGCAGGCTTTATAGGATACAACGTGAGTTTTAATGACATAATACCTATGTTGGTTACTAATACCACATACATAATTAGTCCGTCTAATATTTACGTAAACCAAATAGTGGATACAAACGGGTTTAACTCGTTTAATGAGGGTTGGATTCATTCAAACATAATATGCTTACCGGATTTACTAGACGGTATTACAGAAGGACCGAACGCCAAATTATTAAGCGTAGTTGTGAAAGTGCCCGACGGTTGGTATCACGTTTACGCAGTGGTAGCCTTTGGTACAATCCTTGGACAATATGAGGGAGGTGGAATAATATCTATATCCTCTGGTAGTAACATTTCAAAAACTATTTCATCCAACATTTACAACGTGAGTTGGGTATATCTAGGTAATCTACTTGTTACTGGGCATAAAATAGTATTTAATGATGTATCAAATATAAACTTAATAAAACTCGTACTAGTGCCTGACAGTGAGTACAATAGTCTAAAAAATGAAGCACAACAAATACTTAATTCCAGACAAGTCGTAGACTTTTCGAACTTTCTAATAAAGAACTCTAGTTATATACCCACTGGATATACTGCAGTAGTTTGGGCAAACCCTTGGATTG
>JAPYVG010000121.1 GCA_028277025.1 Sulfolobaceae archaeon | reverse complement strand
TGCTCACTATCGAGTTTATTTATGTCAATCTTTGTCATAATCTCACATTCTATTATTAAATGGTGAGAGTGTTGCAAAAATATCCTTCGCTGTTGCAGATCCCTTATATTTATAGAGAACGTTACTCTCTTTCAATTTAATTAAAAATTAGTGCCGCGGCCGGGATTTGAACCCGGGTCACGGGCTCGAGAGGCCCGCATACTTTCGGCGTTACCTGCACTTGACCGGGCTATACTACCGCGGCATGAGATAAAAAGTAAAACGTAGTTTAAAATTTAATGCTCTTTATAATCTCTTCTATTATCTCATTTATATCGCCTTCTGAGAACTCAGCATATATTATTTCGTTATATACGATAAAGTAACCATTACCTTTTTTAAGTAATGAATATTTATATCCCTTACAACCTTCACAATATCCTCTAAGCTCATTAGTTAACGAATTTTTAATTATTGAAACTTTTATATTATTTCTTTCAATTATCTCAACAATATTCTCCCGTCTTATAGAGAATTTTCTAGCTAGATTATATAGAGCTAGTTGAATTAGATCAGTAGTCGTTATTCCTTCTTCTCTCAATTTTTTAGCTATCTCATAGTTTCTATCCGTGTTGATTACTATTTCTCTTATTTTTTTCCTTATTTGTTTAGAGTCTGAAAGTAACTGTAGGCATTCTTTAGCTAGCTTGCTTGCAGTCTCATAGTCTCCTATCCAAGTTAATATATATGCTTTGTGAAGATTTTCTATACAGCTCATTTTATCACCTCTATGGCTTTACTATTATACATAGATCATAAAGCTCTTGATTATATTTTATAACATAAGAAATTAGACCGTAATTATCTGGGTATCTTACGTTCTCTATTGCTGTTAAACTTTCTGCTATTCTTTTTGCTATGTATGATCTTTTATAAATCATCGTTGCTCTGGCGTTAACAAACAATATGCCTTTATCAGCACCTAGGAATTTTTTCAGTTTGTCGTATTTCTCTATATTTATTGCCAGATCGCTAATAGTCCCTAAATATTTTACATTTCTAAATGGAACTAGATCTGCTATATCTATATTAAATAATTGAATTAATAACGCATAAGTAATACTTTCTCCTATTACGGCTATTGTATCTCCTGAAAATAATTTTCCCCATCTGCCTAGTTCATAGATTTTTATAATTTTAGGGATATCTCCTATCAATTTTGACGTAAAGGTTGAGGCTACTAAGATTATTTTCTCATCTAGCTGGACTTCTTCTGAATACCCGCCTACCTCAAACGCTTCTAATATTTCGTTACTTATTGTATTTAAGTCGTCTTCTGAATCTAGGTCTGAGTGAGGTAGTAACTCTTGATTTATCTCAATCCATGAAATTTTTAGATTCACATTAAGTAATAAAAAATTTTAAAAATTTAAGGCTTTACTAATACCTTACCTACTTTCTTCTTATCCTTTAACATTTCAAACCCTTTATCTATTTCGTCTAACCTTACTGTTCCCGCTATGACAGGTGTTATTTTTCCGCTTGCAGTAAGTTTTAATGCTCCTTCAGCGTCTTTCTTTGTAGCTGTCGCGTGTCCTATTATTTTTATGTCCTTTAAGATTATGTAGCCTAATCTTAGTTGATATATTTGTGAAGGGTCTACATTACCTATTTGAAGTAATCTTCCACCCATCCATAAGCTTTTTAGACTCTCTTCTATAGTTGGAGTACCTACAGTATCTATTACTACATTTATATCATCTATTTTTTTAGCTTCTTCAGAGAATTTAGCCCCTACTATTACGTAGTCTGCGAATTTCTTTATGATGCTTGCTTTTTCTTCTGATGTAGTCACTCCTATTACTTTAGCACCTAACGCTTTAGCTACCTGGATTGCATGTATTCCAACTCCTCCACTAGCTCCTGTTACTAGAACCGTCTCTCCTTCTTGTAGATTAGCTCTTCTTAATCCTCTATAAATCATCCCAGTTACACAAGGAACTAACACAGCTCCCTCATCAGGGATATTACTATCTACCTTTACTAGGCTTGTAACCTTTAACTTAGCTTTTTCTGCAAAAAATCCGTCAAGTTCTTCAGAGTATCCTAATCTTGAATGGCAATATGCCTCTTCTCCAATTTTACAGTATTTACAAGTACCATCTGGAGCATATAAGAGGGATATTACTTTATCTCCTTCTTTAAATCCTTTCACGTTTTCTCCTATTTCTTCTATAGTGCCAACAACTTCGTGACCTAGGATCACTGGGTATTTCATTCTAGGATAATATCCTTCAAGTTGTAGTAGATCTCTATAGCATAGTGCTGCTCTATTTACTCTAATGATAACTTCATCTTTATTGGGTTTTGGATCTGGTACTTCTTCTAACCTATAACCCTGTTTTTTCCCTGGAACTACTACAGCTTTCATTGGTTATATTTTTGTTTAAACTGTATAAAAAGTATATGCTTTATTTCTCTTCAACTAATAATGAATAAAACAAAATACGAATAATATTTAAAAGTAAAGTGGCGAAGGATATTAATATGTGATCTGATTACTAATTGTTGGGATAAAATGTCTGAGGAAGAAGATTTGCTTTCTAAAAAACTTCCTGAACCACTTTTCTGTGTGAGTGAAGATGAAATTAGAAGAATTAAATTCAAAGTATAACGCGTTTATTACACTTTATGAAATAAAGGGAAATGAAAAAGGTAAGTTAGAGGGTATTACATTTGGTATAAAAGATGTAATTTTGACTAAGGGTGTAAGAACTACTGCTGGTTCCAAAATTTTAGAGAACTATATTCCAACTAGAAACGCATATGTTGTGGATGTGATATTAAGAGAAGGCGGAAAGATTTTAGGAAAGACAAATACTCATGAATTTGCATTAGGTGCTACTAATACATCGAGTATAGCTGGTCCGTCTAAAAATCCCAATGATCCAGAAAGAATTAGTGGTGGTTCCAGTGGTGGGTCAGCAGTTGCAGTAGGGTTAGATATTGTTAAGGTAGGTATTGGTACTGATACTGGTGGGTCCGTTAGAATTCCTGCTGCATTATGTGGTGTAATAGGTTTTAAGCCTACTACTGGATTAATTCCTACGGATGGTATTATACCATTTAGCTGGTCATTAGACACTATTGGTATAATTGCAAAAGATATAGAACTTATACGTCATGTTTTTAAGGTAATTTTACCTAATGACAAGAAATTAGTCGTAGTGTCCAAGTTGCGTAGCAGGCCTAAGTTAGGTCTTTTCTTATTTGAGGATAATGAGGTATCTAAGGAATTGTTAAAATCGATTGATAAAGTATCGTCATATTTTGATCTGATTGAGATAGATCTCCCACTTTTAAGGAGATATGGAAACAGAGTTAGGAGGATTATTGGTTTAGCTGAAGCAGCTTCATATCATAAGGATTGGTTATCCTTATATGCTGATAAATACTTTAAGGATACTTATAATTTGCTTGTTGAAGGTTCTAAGATTTTAGTAACTGATTACATAGACGCATTAAGATATAGAAGATTATTATTAGATGAATATGTACGTATTTTCAAGAAAGTTGATTTTATATTATCACCTACTACCAAGATTGTAGCACCTAAGATTTCTGAAGTTATAGGTAATGAATTGCGATTTAGAGACTTATTAATATCTAATACGGAATTATTTAATGTTGTAGGTGCTCCTTCAATAAGTTTACCTTTTTCAAAAATAGATGGACTTCCGGTAGGTTTAATGATAAGCGGGGAGCCATATAAAGATGGAGATTTATTGGAAGTTTCAAAAAATATTTTTGATATTATTAAAGGTAAGATGTTTAGCTAATATTTGAATTTACTATTTATTTCTAGAAAGATTTAATTATCCTTAAAAGGATTGAGAGTTGATAATTACCTTTTTAATTTTGGTTTTAAATTTTGATTGCGGGGAATGGTTTGCGACTAGAAGATAAGATACTCAAGGGTACTACTACAGTTGGTATAAAGGTTAATAGCGGAGTAGTCCTTGCTGCTGATAGGAGAGCTAGTGCAGGGTTCTTTGTTGCCAACAAAATGGTAAGAAAGGTTTTATATATAACGGATAAAATAGCTATAACTACTGCTGGTAGTGTTGCCGATCTTCAATTCATTTATGAAATATTAAAAAATATATATCATTATAATTTAATTACAAGATATGGTCCTATTTCTATTAAAGGTATTGCTACTCGATTAGCTAACATATTATCAGCAAGTAAGTATTTTCCCTATTTAGTTCAGATCTTAATAGGAGGATATGATGATCAGCCTAGGTTGTTCAATTTAGATTATCTAGGTGATATAACGGAAGAAAATTATGTAGCTACAGGTTCTGGCTCTCCGGTTGCAATGGGAGTTTTAGAGGATGAATATAATGAAAACATGACATTGGATGAAGCTGTTGATTTAGCTAAAAGAGCTGTGTTTTCTGCTATAAAGAGGGATTCATTTACTGGTACTGGTGTTATTGTTACTAAAATTGATAGTAAAGGTCATGAGGAATTCGAGTTTTACTTAAAAAAGGTATAAGAGTGCTTTTATTTTTGAATCTACGCTAATATAATTGATGATAGTAAGAACGACGTCTTTTAAGAACGAGGATTTTATTCCATCCAAATATACTTGTGATGGGGAAGATGTTTCGCCAGCATTAGAATGGGACTCTGTTCCTAATGCGAAAACTTATGCTATAATCGTAGAAGATCCGGATGCACCTGGAGGGACATTTATACATTGGGTAATATATAACATACCTACTAATAAGTTATCAGAAGGTATTCCTAAAATTTTTAAATCAGAATTTGGTATTCAAGGTATTAACGATTTTGGCAGAATTGGTTATAATGGTCCATGTCCTCCTAGAACTCACCCTCCACATAGATATTTCTTTTACGTTTACGCCTTAGATTCGGTTTTAAAAGAAGTTAAGAATGTAACTGCAGACGAATTGA
>JAPYVG010000008.1 GCA_028277025.1 Sulfolobaceae archaeon | reverse complement strand
TCATAATTTGCTGGTGACCCGAAAATCTCATTCATTTTTAAAGAGGCAAAATACGCTATTCCATAGTTTTCTTCCTTTCCGACAAAAAACGGGTTGTCATTAAGTATAATTCCTTCGGTGTCTTCAGTATCTTCTTCGAGATTGAACATGGAATATAAGGCGGAAAGGGTTAACAAAAATGAAAGTGTACCAGGCAAAGGTGTTCTTGAAGAATAGGGTAATAAGATTATTTCATCACTTTCCTTAGCTAGCGGAGAGTCCTTGTTAGCTGTTATGCTTATAACTTTTTTATCCTCCTTTTTAGCCCTTTTAGCAACTTCAATATTATACTTTGTCTTCCCGGATACTGAAACAATAATTATTTCTCTATCTAAAGGTATTTCTAAAGCCTCATAAGGGTCTAAAGCTATTGCTTTCCTTTTAGTCTTTCCTTCTATAACTAAGGCAGCAGCATACGAGTCGCCGGCCCCGATTATATAACTCTCTTTTTCTATTTTAGTATCAACGTTTAATCGTCTATAAGATTTTATCTCGTCCTCTATTAGCTGTATATAACTCATCACTCTTATATTTATAAAATCCAATTTTATCTCATGAAGACAATAATCAAGGCTGGCATAGCGTTAGGCTCTGCTAAACCACTTAAAAAAGTTTACATCGGCATTAATGATGCTAAAATAGATGTCGTATCAACATCGGAGTTAAGTGGATATGAAGATGCCGAACTTGAGATAGGAGGTTGGAATAGGGTCGTTTCACCTGGATTTATATCGCTTCATACATTCTTATCCCTTTACCCCTTTAGATATAGGATATTTAGTGCTAAACTTAATGCTAACGAAATAATTAATGTATTATCCTCCCATGACGTATATTATTTCGCACTTTTAGGCGCTTATCATTTATTGAGGTCGGGAGTTACAACTGTAGTATTTAGTGATAAGTTCAGTGATACTGTAGCTAGAGCAGTTGAGGCTGTTGGTCTTAAGCCAATAATTGCAGTTCCGGTTGGTTGTAATAACTCTCCAGATGACTGGAATAAGGAGTTTAAAATGTTATATAACAGGTGGTCTCATGCTGGAGCAAATAATGTGATCCTTAAGGTGTGTGACCAATCATTAGCTAAAGAAGTATTTGAGGTGGCAA
Organism: Sulfolobaceae archaeon; assembly: GCA_028277025.1. The sequence goes on along the minus strand of JAPYVG010000008.1, from coordinate 54,708 downwards.
AAGAGTATAAAGTTAGTGTACTAGTTGAGAGGACTGTAAATCTCTCCTCGTTTAATGATTTACCGGATGTTATAGCTTTAGGTGGCGGTGGGAGGGCTGATATAGAGACCATTAGGAAAAAGGGGTTAAAACTCTCCTTTACACCCTCATTCGAAGTGTCTAAGTTCCCGTTAAGTGAATTTAAACCCTCTATTTCCCTAGATTTGGTTCCACAATTCGACATTAGGTACGAAGCTTCTGTAGCTACAACAAGGATGTACTTAACAGTAGAGGAAACGTTTAATGCAATAACCTTCTGGGGGCACTCCCAACTGAGATTAAATAGTGGTATATTAAGCTCCGGTAGTGATGCGGATTTGGTAATCTTTAGGTATGAAGAGCCTCCAGCGTTTCCTTTAGATATTAACTCACCATATGAGAGCCTAATATTTTCAAACTATGACCTGGAGACTGTACTAGTTAACGGTGAAGCTGTGCTAGATGGTGGAGTTCCTATTAATGTTGGACTAAAGGACGTAGAAGAGGGGATAAGGAGGATTGAAGAAATTGATAAAAGACTTGGCCAAAGAATTGGGTCTTTGGAAAAAAGTTGAAATTGTAGGAGATATTGCGATTATTGGAATTCCTTTTAACAAGTCACCACAAGATGAGGATATAAGAACCTTTGCTGAACAGATACTGAAATCAATTCCCTACGTAAAGTCAGTGTGGGGAAAATATAGGGATATCAGCGGTGATTATAGACTAGCTACTGTTGTACACATTGCGGGCGAGAAAAGGAGTGAGACTCTTTATAAAGAACATGGGTGCATTTATTATCTCGACATAGGAAAAGTTTTCTTTTCGTCTAAACTGTCCTACGAGCACCTTAGAGTTGCAAAACAAGTAAAACAAGGTGAGGTAATAATAAATATGTTTGCGGGTTTTGGCCCCTTTTCAATTCTTTCATATAAATTGGGCAAGCCTAAAATAGTCTATTCAATAGATATCAATCCTTATGCTTATTATTACATGATGGCTAACGTAGATCTAAATAGGGCTTATGGTGTAATCCCCATCTACGGAGATGCTTTCAAGAAAGTTTATTCATTACCGTTAGCTGATAGGATTATTTCACCTTTGCCAGAAAAGGCTGAGGAGGCATATAAGGTTGCAATGGAAAGGCTCAAGCCCAATGGCGTACTCCATTTATATGATGAAATAGAGGGAGAAGACCCGTTAAGATCAGTAAGGGAGAGATATAAAAATGCAATTTTTGCTAGAATTGTAAGAAGTATTAGACCAAAGGTTTATCATGTGGTTGTTGACATAATTAAGAAATAATGGTTGTTGATTATTATACAATATTACTTTTAGGTTACGAGATATCGCAAAAAAAGACCGTCAACCTAGGGGTTTACACTCTTAAATTTCATAGAAAAAAGATACGAAAAGGTAAAGAAGTTGACTTCCTTTACATCGTAGAATTAATAAGGGGTGGAGAGGTTGTTGAGAAGGGTGTCTTCACAGAGTATTCTAATGCTGTGGTATATGCGGGTGAAATTTTTAGTAGATTTCGTTAACGTTTAATATTTTTATATTCAGTTGAAGATAGTTGAGTGAATTGCTAAGGGATGAAGTTTACGAGGTACTGAAGTCTGGTAAAGTCGATTATGTAAGAGTAGTATTTACAGATGTTTTAGGCAACGTTAGGGGAAGGTCTTTAAGGAGGGCTGAGTTCGAAAAAGTAATTGAAGGTAAAGGAGTGGAATATTCAGAATCGCTTTTAATCCTTGATTATAAGGACACACCGATAAGGAACAAATATGATGATGTTTTTGCACAACCAGATTTGTCAACTTTTATTTTAATACCTTACTTAGAGAGGACAGCGAGAGTGCTAAGCGTTGTCACGGAGCCCGATGGGTCTCCCCATCCTTTATGTACTAGGTCGCTACTTATAAAGGCCATTGATAAACTTTCAGAGTTAGGACTTAAACTGGATATCTCGTTTGAGCCGACATTCTATTTAATCAATTTTAAAGAGGGTAAAGCATACCCTGCAGATGAAGCTAGGGCTTTCTCATCAGAGGGATTGATGGAACAGCAAAACTTCTTAAGGGATCTGATAAGGTATTTAGAAAACGTTAACGCACAAGTCCAATTTGTAAACAAGCATTATGCTCCAGGGCAATACGAGATAACTTTTACAATGAGTGATGCACTATCTTCTTCAGACTCGCTCGTGACTGCTAGGGAAATTATTAGGGATACTGCGAGGTTATATAAACTGTATTCAACCTTTATGCCAAAGCCTTTTAAAAACTACCCAAGTAGTAGTATGGATATTTATATTAAACTTCTCGATTTGAAAGGTAATCCGGCTGGTGTAGATATTAATGATCCTAAGGGGATGAGCTTAAGCAAGACCTTTTATAGCTTTCTTTCTGGAATACTTGAGCATATAAGCTCTATTTTAGCTATAGCAGCACCTACAATAAATTCGTACAAACGTTTTAAGGAAATAACTACTCCTAACATTGCGGGTATCGGAAACGAGAGACATTTCATTATAAGGATTCCCTCTACTTATAGGGAATCTGGAGTTATAGAGTTCAGATTGGCAGATCCGTTAGCTAATCCATATCTACTGGTATCCTCATTGATATTCGCTGGGATAGATGGTATTGAAAGAGGATTGGATGTTGAAGTCAACTTCCCAGTTTCCACATTACCCACAACCCTTAAAGGTGCAATAAACTCTTTAGATAAGGATACTAAGCTAAAGTACTTGTTAGGGCAAGAACTTATTGATACGTTTATCGAACTTAAAAAGAAAGAGATAGATGATTATGAGAACGAGGTAACTGATTGGGAGATCTCTTCTTATTTAAAATCGGGATGGTAGGATGAAAGCCGCAGTATTTAAGGAGTTCAAAAAGCCCTTATCGATAGAAGAAGTCCCAATGCCAAAAATAAGTGATGAGAAAAGGGAAGTATTATTAAAAGTAAAGGCCTCTGGTGTGTGTCATGGAGATGTTCATATAATAATGGCAGATTGGGATAATGAAGTAATGGTTAAACCCCCCATTATTTTAGGTCATGAAATCGTGGGTGAAGTAGTGGAGGGAGGGACAAGGTTTAAAAAAGGGGATTTAGTTATAGTCTACAATTCGTTTGGATGTAAATCTTGTAAGTATTGTAAAATTGGTGATTACCAATTCTGTGAAAATGTAAAAGTAATAGGAGTTCACTTTGATGGAGGATATGCTGAATACGTCAAAATACCAGATGAGGACAACTTATTTAAAGTATCTGGGAATCCCATAGAATTAGCACCATTAGCAGATGCTGGGATAACTGCTTATAATGCGGTTAAAGGTATTAGTGAAGGTGATGAGGTTTTAGTAATAGGCGTTGGCTCTGTTGCACTCCTTGCAATTCAAATGCTGAAACTCAAAAACGCTGAGGTCACGGTTATAGGGAGGAATTTAGCGAGACTAAGTAAGGCTGAAGAGTTAGGTGCTGACGCAGTTTATACTATAAAGAAAAGAGAGCCTTTCTTCTCATCTGTAGCTGGAAAGAAATTTGATTACGTGCTTGATTTTGTTGGAAACGATATCACTTTACGTGATGCACCCTGGTTATTAAATAGGGAAGGGGAACTCAGAATTATAGGTGAATTCGGGGGTGTCTTAGAAATACCCGAACAACTCGTAGTTCTAAGAGGCCTAAAGTTTAGAGGTATACTTTATGGTAATATTAATGACATGAAAGAAGTTATAAAATTGTATGAAAATGGTAAACTAAAGACGTTACCGGTTCCTTATAAACTTGATGAAATTAATGATGCTATTAATGACTTATTAGAAGAAAGAATTGTTGGTAGGGCTGTGGTTATCCCTTAAACGTAAAAGGAGACGAACCCTTAATTTCAGCGTCAATTCCTAAGAACTTCCTTATGACTTCAGCATTAGTTTTTGCATGCTCAGTTAGCCTTGATGAAGTATATTCACCCTTGTAAAGTGCCGCGTATAACATTAACATATCACCCATATGAGAGTCAGTAGCAGCGTTACTCCTTAATTCCTCTAATAATTTTTTACTTGCTTCTTCACCTACAATTTCAGCCCTCTTACCTCTCTCCCCTAAAGAATCTGCACCAATAATACTTTCACTCCCTATAGCTGCTAGCGTAATTCCACTCCCCTTACTTAATTCCTTTTCCCTAATATCTAGCTGTATATCGACCTTGACACCCAAATTAAGCATGGAAATAGCTGAGTTCTTTTGCCTTTCTGCTATGTGAGAAGGTAAAGAAGAGACGTGGGAAATTCCCACTATCTTAACGAGCTTACCGAAATTTATGAGAGAGAATGAATGTGGACTACCTCTAACATTTTTTACAACAATCTCCCCTCCTCCTTCTGGGTAATGCCCCCTTCTTATCAGTTCCAAATCCGCCTTAATTCCAATTTTTTCTAGGATTGGCAGAAATACTAATCTAATGTAATCAATAGTAGGTGCCTTGGGTACGTCTGTACCACCTTTAATTTTTACCATTATGTTCCTGTTCAACATTAAAGGTAATATTGTTTGCAAAATTAATGTAACACTCCCCGCAGTTCCTACATCAAAAGTAAATTCCCCTTTTTCTACAATGTCATTAGGCTTAAAGATTAGTTCTGTAGAACCTACTTTATCACCCCTAACCTCAGCATTTGTAAGCGTTTTTACTGCAACGACTGCTGTTAGGTGTTGCCTTTGTAACCCTGGGTTTTTCCTTTTAGCCCTAATATTATAAATTCTGAACTCTTTTTTAGTTAATGCAGATAATGTTAATGAAGTCCTAAGGATTTGACCTCCACCCTCACCAAATGATCCATCTATTTCGATCATAGGTGGAAAAATATGAGAGTAAAAATTAAGCCTATCGTACATGTCATAGGGGAAGAGGAACTTATAATAATACCTTTAGCGAGGAACGGGGATTTCGTTGAGGCATTAAACTTCTATGAGGACGTTCCTAACGGTAGATTGGCTAGACTCGTTTTAGTATTGGATAAATATAATGAGATAAGAAATGATGAAATTATAGGGATAAAAGGTAAAAAAGCGGTAATCGAATGTGAAGGTGTAAAAGAGGATATACAAGAGATTTCCAAGTATATTAGGATTGACAGAGCTTATGAAATTAATAGAGTGCCATTATTTTTCGACATAGAAGTTTTAAAGGAAGTAGACACAAATATAAGAGGAGTAAAGGGGTTTATAAACTATGTATCCGCACATGGTAAGATAGATGTTTCTAAGTTATTTGGCATAATTAAGTTAGAAGTGTTAGAAGAAGGAGTCTAATCCCTTACCCGTGATAATATCATCTAATCTGACACCTATTCTCCTAACTTTCCTCCTATCCTCACTTATTAACTCTTTGAGTAACTTATAGGCCTCCAAATAAGCCCTTTCCTTACTTATACCATGCTTAAACTTTTTCCCTTTACTTTTAATCTCTAAATCCTCAAGTATTGCAACCACTGTTATCCTCATAGGTATTCCTTTAACTTTCTCGTAAGCCTCGTCTATAGCCCTCTTCAAATGAGGGAAAATGACTTCAACGTCACGCGTATTATAAGGCAAAGTTAAGTATCTACCGTGGGGTTTTCTTTCCCTTTCAATTACCGGTTCATTGTACTGATTTGTAACTAATTTAACTAGGTAATTTGCCTTAGCCCTACCTATCAACTCCTCCAATTTGGAGAAAGGGAAATTAATAACGTCTACCAATGTCTTTATTCCCTCCTCCTCAAGTTTCTTACTTAATACCTCCCCTATACCCGGAACTTCGTCTATTTTAATAGTCTTCATGAATTCTTTAATTTCCTCAGGTTTAACGATCCCAATACCATTAGGTTTACTCCGATCAGCTATTATTTTAGCGAGTACTTTATTCGGTGCAATTCCTATTGTTACAGTTATTTTCTCTTTTGATAAAATCTCCTCCTTTATTTCTTTAGCTAACGAGTAAGCCTCATCAAAATTGCTTACCTTTGACGTTATATCCAAATAAGCCTCATCAATACTAGCTACTTCCATTTTCTCGGCGTAGTTTCTCAAAATCTTCATTATCCTATCCGATACTTCAGCATAAACCTCTTTCCTCATAGGCAAATATATTGCATTGGGTGCTATTTCTAAGGCTCTCTTTATCGGCATCCCGGCTTTTATTCCCAATCTTCTAGCTTCATAATTGGCTGTAGCAACTGCCCCACTAGTCTTATCTCTCCCGCTATAAACGCACACTATTAACGGCTTCCCCTTATATTGTGGGTTTAAGACTTCCTCGACTTGTGCGAAAAAGTAGTCAAAGTCTACGAATAGGATTATCATTTACATACCACTTTAGGCTTAAAATTCTTCAACACTTCTCTAATCTCATCTTTAGTTGGTGAGCTTATCCCCCCGATCCTAGTAACTTTTAGTGCAGACGCAACAGTAGCCATCTGTAAGCTTTCCTCAATAGAACAACCCTCTAAATAGCAGTAGTTGAAAGTGGCGTCAAATACATCACCAGCCCCCGTAGTATCTATCACATTAACCTTGTATGCCTCAACCTCACACTCTTGATTTTCAGTAATTAGCTTAGCCCCCTTAGAACCCATTTTAACTACTACCCATCTAGCGTTGATTCTCTTACCGTTTAGCCTTTGGTACTCCCTCTCGTTAACGTATAAGATATCAACGTCTACGTTATCAATGGAAGAGCTAAAAGGTCCGGGATCATAAGTTACTAATTTAGCATAAGGATCTCTAATCACTATACTTGGTGGTATTGACGCAAAATGGATTACGTCAAACATACCTATTAACTTATTTACATCGTCTTTACTAATCAAAGTTGAGGCACCTAATCGTCTTACCATTGAAATTTTTCCATCTGTTCTCAAGAATATTAAAGCTACACTTGGGGGTGCATCGACTTCCTCAACGTAGTCCAATCCTACTCCGTTTTCTACTATTTTTTCCATTATGGAGCTTACTATCTGATCCTTACCAACCTTAGCGAGGACTTTGGCACTATGACCAAGTTTAGTTACTGCTACTGAATAGTTAACAGCCGCACCGCCCGGTAATATTTCTAATAAATCTGTAGTTAGTGCCTCATCAATCTCTGGTAGTCTATCTAACTTTACTAGAATATCAATATTTATTCTCCCCACTGATAAATGTATTGGTTTCATCTTAACACCTCAGACAGCCGCCACTTCCTCACTGCTCAGTCCCAAAGGTCTTCATCACTGTCTATCATCTCATAACATTTTTATAAAAGTTTTATAGTAAAACTCAAAAGGCGTAATATATTTTTACATTTAGGTATGGCCGAGATAAGAGAGATTAAAAAGGTTGAGAGAGAAAAAGCTTCAATTCACAGTCACATTACCGGTCTGGGCCTTGACGAGCACGGTAAGGCCATATTTAAAGCGGATGGGCTCGTTGGTCAGATTGAAGCAAGAGAGGCGGCTGGAATTGTTGTACAATTAATCAAGCAAGGCAAAATGGCTGGGAAGGGAATACTTTTCGTAGGGCCTCCGGGTACTGGAAAAACAGCATTAGCAATCGCAATAGCTAAGGAATTAGGAGAGGACACTCCCTTTACAATAATGAACGCTTCCGAAATTTACTCAACAGAATTAAAGAAGACGGAAATATTGACACAAGCTATTAGGAAATCAATCGGAGTTAGAATTAAGCAAAAGAGGGTAGTCTACGAGGGGGTAGTAAAGGATTTAAAGGTTAAAGTAGCTAGGAGTAGATTTAACCCTTATGCGGCAATTCCCAGAGAAGCAACGATTACTCTTGCTACTAAAGATGATGAGAGGACTCTAAACGTGGGTGATGTAATTGCATCGCAGTTCATGAGGTTAAACATTAGGAAGGGGGATGTAATATGGATTGATGCTGAAACAGGTGAAGTATCTAGAGTCGGAAGGGCTAAGGGATTTGAAGGTGCAAAAACTTATGACATTGACGTTTTAAAACAAGTAGAAATTCCTACTGGGCCAGTTAGAAAAGAAAAGGAGATCACGTTTACAGTGACTTTGCATGACCTAGATTTAAATGTCGCAGCCCAAAATCTAGCTGTAACAGCATTATTTAGTATATTTACGGAGAGGGAAATAACGCAAGACATTAGGAAACAAGTAGATAAGCTAGTTAAGGATATGGTAAACAGAGGAGAAGGTGAGCTAGTACCTGGTGTACTTTTCATAGACGATGCCCACATGTTAGATATTGAAGCTTACTCGTTCTTAACTAAGGCTTTGGAAAGTGAACTAGCACCTATCCTTATCTTAGCAACTAACCGTGGGATAACTAAGATTAGGGGAACAGATATAGAGTCACCCCACGGAATGCCGTTGGACTTGCTAGATCGTTTGCTTATAATTCCTACTAGGCCTTACAATGAACAAGAGATTAGAGAAATTATAAAGATAAGGGCTAACGAAATTGACGTAAAGATGGATGATAAGGCCTTAGATTTACTTACAAAGTTGGGGCTAGAGAACAGTTTAAGATATTCAGTGCAACTACTCGAACCAGCATTAATAATTGCGCAGAGAAACGGTAGGGATACTATTACTGAAGCCGACGTTATGGAAGCTTCCAAACTGTTTGCTGACACAAAGAGGAGCGTAAAATATGTTAAGGAGTATGAGAATTTGTTATTGAAATGATGAAAGGTGACGGCACAGAGAAGTGAAGAATTGTTGCCAGGCTGACTATTTTACACAGTTCTTATACAGTCCTTTTTCTATTACATCACGTAATATTCTGTACGTCATTCCCCATATTCTGTAACCCTTATAAAGAAATGCGTCCTTATCTTTAATCAACTCCTCCGGTCTAATCCAAAAGGCCTTTTCTACCTCCTCAAACTGAAGTTTAGGTTCTATTTCTTCATCAACACAACTCAAAAAAGCCATTACTTTCATATCCGGAACGTTATTAGGGAAATATATTCCTATTGGGGTTAACGTACAAGGCTTTATGCCAACCTCCTCTAAGCACTCTCTAATAGCTGTTTCGCTACAAGGTTCATTACTCTCCCTCCTTCCCCCTGGGAAAGCCATATGCCCGCTCCAAGGATCTCCGTCCCTCTCCCTTCTCTTTATAATTAAGATTGAACCGTTTTTAGAGACAAGCACTACTACAGCAGCTTTACACTCCATAATTTAATTTTAAGTAGCTCTGAAGTATATTCTCTTCGCCCAATTATTGTCCTTATTTGGGTAATCCTCCCTATAATGATTACCCCTACTTTCTTTCCTCATTTCAGCGGCTAATGCAGTCAAATACGATATTAAAACCTTGTCGTCCCTAGTTGTAGGTGTGTAAGATGACAACGCTTTCCTTAGCCTCTCTTCATTCCTTATTATACCTACGTTCTCCCAGTTAATCTTCCTAATATCGCTCAAAGATAAGTTGGGCTCGCTCTCATTCAGCTTAATACTATAAACTACCCCATCATCAGTACTTATCCCTTCCCAAGACAAGTCTATGTAAGAAGGTAAGTTAACACCGAAAACTAGTCCCTCAAGTAACGAGTTACTTGCAAGCCTATTAGCACCGTGTAATCCACTATCACTTACTTCTCCAATTGCATATAACCCGACTATGTTCGTTTCACCCCTAATATTAACTCTTATCCCACCGTCTACAAAGTGTGAAGCCGGAGAAATAGGCACTAGGTCTTTTTTATAATCTAAACCATGTCTTTTTAGATACGCATTTGCAACGGGGAATTTCTTCTCAAATTCATCAATTCCTCTTAGATCCATAAATACTCTATGCCCCTTTAACATTTCAGTATATATTGCCCTAGATAATATATCACGTGGTGCTAGCTCACCTTTAGGGTGTTAATTAAATAAAAATCTCTCACCTTTCTCGTTAACTACTTTAGCCCCCTCACCTCTCATGGTTTCAGTCATTAAAAATGTTTCACCGTCTAAATTTGCGACAGTAGGGTGAAACTGAACGAATTCCATGTCAGCCAAGAGGGCTCCAGCCTTAAACGCTATTGCCATTCCTTCCCCAAGATTGGTTGGAGGGTTAGAAGAATACTCATAAAGATAAGCGTAACCCCCAGTTGCAAGGATTAATCTGTCAACATCCTCTATCAATCCCCTCTTCTCAGTTATAAACCCCGTAACCTTTTCATCCTTACTTCTTATAGCTATTAATTTATCCTCTATTAGGGGTATTTGCAAAGCTTTAGCCTTATTCAAGAGAAACCTGTATATTTCACCGCCTGTTTCATCTGTTTTATATAATACTCTCCTCCTTGAATGGCCACCCTCCAATCTTAACCCTTTTTCAAACTCAAACCCCTAAGACTCTAACGTTTCAACCGCATGCTTAGCCTCATGAGTAACATAGTTAACGGTTCTAATGTCACAGAGCCCGTCCCCAACCCTTATGGTGTCCTCGGCATGTAGTTCTGGGCTATCATCTGGGCCAACAGCTGCCGCTAGTCCACCTTTAGCTATTGGGGTTGAGCCTCCCTCGAGGTTTTTTGAGATTACCGTAACTTTATATTCTGCGATCTTTAAGGCTACTGCAGCTGAAAGACCAGCAATACCAGAGCCTATAATATAGATCATGTCAATCGAACATATGTTCGGAATTAAATATAAAAGCTTTGATTTGTAAATACTTAGCGTGAAAGTAGCTGTAATTTACTTTGGAGGTCAATACAATCACCTAATAGTTAAAGACCTCAAATATCTTGGAGTTAACGCTATAGCAATAACACCAGAGAAGCCAGTAGAGGCGTTGAAAGGATTTGATTGTATAATTTTTGGGGGTGGGCCATATTCAGTAGTCACAGAACTGGATAAAATGGGGAATGCTCCCAAATACGTTTTAGAAACATCCGTACCTAAACTAGGAATATGCTTAGGGCATCAATTATTAGCAAAAGTCTTAGGTGGTGAGGTAAGCAAGGCAAAAGCACCAGAATACGGTCTTGTTCAGGTTAACGTACTAGAAGAAGACACAATACTTAGAGGACTAAAGCCATCAATAAAAGCGTGGGAAAGCCATACTGATGAAGTAGTTCAGCCTCCACCTAAATTCAGAGTCCTTGCTAACAGCGAAAATGCTAAAGTTCAGGCAATGGTGAATGAGGACAACTCAATTTTCGGGGTCCAATTTCATCCAGAGGTAAAACACACTGAAAAAGGAATTGAAGTGTTTAAGAACTTTTTACAGGCTTGTAAGAGATGATTGAGAAACTAGTCCTCAATAAATTATTACAATTCTTAGAAGAAGACGTTTTACCAGAGGATGTGACTAGTAAGATAGTTAGAGGTATTAAGTGCAAGGCTTATATAAAGGCTAAAGACGAGGGGTTATTAGCTGGCGTTAAATTCCTTAAACCGCTTTACGAGTACTTTAACATTAAATTTGAAGGCATGGATGATGGGAGTCTATTCAGAAAGGGGGATATAATAATTACTCTTGAGGGTGATGCAGAGACAATCCTTGCAATTGAGAGGCTTTCCTTAAACTTACTTAGTAGACTGTCTGCAATAGCTACTACTACAAAGAAAATGGTTGAATCGGCTAGGGAAGTTAATCCAAACGTTATTATAGCTGGTACTAGGAAAACTACCCCGGGTCTGAGGATTTTTGAGAAGTATGCAATAGAGATTGGAGGGGGTGATCCTCATAGATATAATCTTTCTGATATGGTTCTCATTAAGGATAACCACATATCTCTGATTGGAAGTGTTAGAGAAGCCGTTACATTAGCTAAAAAGATAACGAGTTTTACTAAGAAAATTGAGGTTGAAGTAAGTGATCTGAAAAGTGCATTAGAAGCTTATGAGGCTGGGGCCGATGCAATATTACTTGATAACATGAGTCCTAAGGAGGTTGAAGAAATTGTAAGCTTATTAAAAGATAAAGTAATACTCGAGGCTTCCGGTAGGATAACCCCAGAAAACGTTAAAGATTATGCAAAGACCGGTGTTGACATCATATCGTCTGGTTATCTCACCCATAGCGTTAAGGCTCTAGACTTAAGTCTTGATGTTGAAAGGCTCTCATGATAATTCTCCTTCAGCCCTCTCTGCGGATTCCTTAATCTTTTCCATAACTTTTTTCGGTAGAGCATGATCCTCCCTTCTCTCACTCATCCTGCCTAATAGCACTAAACCTTTTCCCGGCTTTATATCAATTTCCCATACATACTTATCATGATTTGTCTGCCTCATCTTTTCAATTAACACATAACGGTGTAACATTCCTTCTTTTATAGCCCTCCTAAACCTTATTATACCGTCAGCGACGTGTTCAACGCCAAAACCAAATGCTTGTGAAGTCGTTATCGCGTACTGAGAAGTGGCGTAAATCGTGAACCTCCATTTGTTAAGTACTCTCTTCAAGTAGTAGCTTATTTTCCTAGCCATTGCTGGTTTATCTAAGAATAATGCGCTAACGGAGTCTATAACTAACCTAGCCCTACCTACACTCCCTAACCTCTGCTTAGCCATGATCACTTTATTTACCAACTCCTCTGGTGTTAATTCCACTAATGACCACTCATCGTCTTTCTCTTTCATAAGAGCATCAATTATGATAAGCTTCTTTTCAAGGACTTCCTCGAAATCCCAGTTGAACTGCTTAGCCTGTCTAATTATCGAATCCCTACTCTCTTCGGTAGTTACGTAAATACAAGGGTCGCCTTCTTTTAACCCCTGGGCTATGAAGTGTAAAGAGAATATCGTCTTACCAGTCCCTGGCTCACCAGTAACGGCTACGAAAAACCCTTGTGGTATCCCTCCCTCTATAAGTTTATCAAATTCTGGTATTCCAGTTGAGAGCCTTGTCATAACTTTATATTTCTCAGTTCAAAAATAAAAGCGATAATGAAGAACAGCGGATCTTCTGAGTGGTGAAGAATGTATTGGGTTAGGAAATACGTAATTGGCGGATCCCCGATTCCGTATACTGAAGATGAAATTGATGAATGGGTAAAAAACGGCGTAAAAAGGGTTTTAATACTACCGGAGGATTGGGAAATTGAAGAAGCCTGGGGCTCCGTTGATTATTACCTATCCGTGTTAAAAAGCAAGGGGTTAGAATTTTACCGTTCCCCAATACCAGATGGTTATCCACCTACGCTAGACCAATTTTTAAAAATTTATAATTGGTTAAAAAACGGTAAAAATAATTTAGTGCATTGTGTTGGAGGTATGGGGAGGACTGGGACTATAATTGCCAGTTACTTAGTTCTGAAGGAGGGTTTGGATGCCGAGTCTGCAATAGAAGAAGTAAGGGCCAAAAAGCCTGGGGCAGTACAATCTTATGAACAAGAGCTTTTCGTATTCGAAGTTGAGAGGCTGAGAGAACGGTTGAGGAGTTCTTATTAGATTTTTTAAAGAAGTTTCAGAAATTGATTGCCAAAAACGTTGAGGTGAAACATTTAGGGTTAGAGAATGTAAAAGAATTATGTGCTTCCGACGTGGCATATAGGGGTGATATAGGTTTTGGTGTTGCCGTTCATTATAAAGATGGAAAATACGAACATGTTGTCGTTAGTGGTAAAATTGACTTTCCGTACATCCCTGGTTACCTTTTCATGAGAGAAGCACCAATTATGATGAAGGCTTTAGAGAAGTTTGACTGTGATTTAATTCTAGTAGATGGCCACGGCCTAGCACATCCAAGGAAAAGTGGAATTGCTACTGTCATAGGAGTATTAAATAATATTCCTACAATAGGTGTTGCTAAGTCGAAACTCTACGGTGATATAGTAGATGAAGGGGGAATTTCGTTTATTACTGTTAACGGTGAAAAGGTTGGAGTGAAAGTTGGTAAATACTACTTCAGTATAGGCAATAAAGTGGACTTAGATGACGTATTACAACTCTCTAAAAAAGGCTATCCGCCAATTTTACGTCTTGCTGATAGGATCTCTAAAGAGGCAAGAAAAATAAATAAAGGTTAGAAATAAGATTAATTCATGAAACTTACCGTAGAAGTACCAGATATACCAGAAGAAAAAGTAGTAGAGTTAAACCCCAAGGATACTGCATTATTAATTGTAGACATGCAAAATGATTTCGTGAGAAAAGAGGGAAAGCTTTACGTACCTAAGGCTGAGGAGACCATACCAGCAATAAGGAGGTTAATAGATAAAGCTAGGCAAGCCTCAGCACTCGTCATTTACACTCAAGATTGGCATATGAAGGACGATCCAGAGTTTAAGATATGGGGGGAACACGCATTAGCCGGTACTTGGGGTGCTGAAATCGTGGATGAGTTAAAGCCAGAAAAAGACGATTTTATAATAAAGAAATACCGTTATGATGCGTTCTTTGAGACTCCTCTTGATTACATTTTAAGGGTTAAGAATATAAAAAACGTGATCGTGACGGGTACTGTGGCAAATATTTGCGTTTTACATACGGCTGGAAGTGCTGCCTTAAGGTGGTATAACGTGGTGATGGTAAAAGACGGGATATCAGCTGTTACTGATTTTGACTATTATGCAACTTTAAGGCAAGTAGATTTTCTGTATAAAGGTAAGATAACAACATCAGATGGAGTAAAATTTATTACTAGATAATTGAAATGTGACACGAGATGAGTGATCAAAACAATAAATATTACGCAATAGTTCATAACGACTTTGACGGTACGGCGTCGGCAGCAGTTTATGCGAGAGCTGTAAAAGCGTTACCAGAAAAAGTCTTTTTCACAGAACCAACAAAGATTCATCGTCTTTTAGAAAAGCTTGAACTAAGAGGAGTTTATAAAATAATGATTGCTGATATTGGCTTAAATGCGTCAACATTAGACGAGACCATAAAACATTTAAAAAGGCTAATAAATGAGGGGGCTAAAATCCAATGGTTTGATCACCACGTGTGGAGAGAGGAATGGAAATCAAAGCTTAAAGAGATAGGGGTAGAAGTATACCACAACACTTCGACTTGCGGGGCTGGGGTTGTTACGAAATACTTAAATCCAAACGACGATTTCTCACAAAAGTTAGCGAGTGCTGATTGTTCTGTGGACATATGGTTACATAACGACCCAATGGGTGAAAAGCTTAGGAGAGTCGTTGAATCAAATAAAGATTACAAGTGGAAAGAGTACTTGATAAAGAAATTCTATCAAGGAGTGTTATTTGATGAGGAGTTTCAGAGGATTTTAGAAGATCAAATAGATAAGGAATTAAAGGGTTACGAAAACCTTTCAAAACATATTAGGATATTAGAAATTAATGGTAAAAGAGTTATTGTAGCCGTCAGGTGGAGAGGTCCACCGGATATAAGTTATGCCTCTCAATTCTTAATGAATAGATATAATGCTGTAGTATTTGCATCTGTAAACGGGAAAGCGATCTCTTTTAGGAGCAACGACATAGACGTAAGATTGTTTGCTGAGAAATTAGGAGGTGGAGGTCATGTTCTTGCCGCTGGTGCTGGCCTAAAGGCTCCTTTTCTATGGAAGCTACTTTACAGATTAGGCATAAAGAAACCTATGTTGAATTGGGCTTCTAAGATTGTGGAGAGTGTAATAAGAGAGGTAGGTTTTGTTATATATAACAAGGAGAAGAACGTAATAAGATAAGAAGAGGCAAAATAGTTATAGTACTCCTATGCGTAAATAAATCTTTTGGCTTTACTTTTAATTAAAAATATTTTATAAACCCTAGGAAATACTAAATTATAGTGGTTCCAAAATGGTTAAACTCTACCAAAAGTTCCCAGACGTTCAAGTATTAACAACTAAAGGCCCAATAGACTTTTATAAAGACATATTTGGAAAAGGGAAATGGTTATTCTTATTTGCACACCCAGCAGACTTTACACCAGTATGTACCACTGAGTTTGTAGCGTTCTCTCAAAAATATGAAGAGTTCAAGAACCTAGGAGTTGAACTAGTGGGAATGAGCGTTGATAGTATTTACTCTCATATCCAGTGGTTAATGGATATTGAGCAGAGATATGGGATTAAAGTACCCTTCCCAGTGATCGCCGATCCAGACAAGAAGTTGGCTAGAATGCTAGATGCATTAGATGAGGCTTCTGGTCAAACAATTAGGATTGTAGTCTTAGCATCACCAGACGGAATAATTAGGTTCGTAGCTCAATATCCGTTAGAGTTTGGAAGGAACATTGACGAATTATTAAGGATTACTAAAGCAGCAATAGTGAACTACAAAGCTAAAGTGGTCTTACCAGCGAACTGGCAACCGGGACAAGACGTTATAGTACCACCACCAACAGTATTTGACGAGGCTGAAATGAGAGTTAAATTACCTAATGCAAAAGCATGGTACCTCTTCTTCAAGAAATACGAGGAGTTACCTCAAGATCAGAGAGTCTAATCAAAACAATTTTTTTATTAGCCGGCAAAGCCACATTATACACTTTCACATTTCTCACCACACTAAAGGTCACTTTAGCGTAATGTGCGTGTCCGTGAATCGCTATATTAGGTAAGCACTTAGCCTCTTCAATAACCCTATCACCTAACTGTGGGAAAATTTCCTTCCTTTCCCCCACTATTGTGGAATATGAAGACGCGTAATGAGTTAACAAGATTTTTAATTCCCCTTTAGCCTCACAAAGGAGCTCTTCAATTATCTCTCTCTTTTTTCTGTAATATTCTTCATCCATACCGTTTAGTTTTTGCCATTTAGTTGGCTCTCTTAAAACCCCGTCACTACCTACAATGCTTATACTAACTCCATTAATATTAACATCAACTTTTTCATCTTCTAGCCATATTATCTCTGGGTAATGCTTCTTATAGAATTCTCTTTTATCTTGAAAATCCTCATTTCCAAAAACAGCTACAGTCTTATACTTCTTTACGGCGCTATAGACTGGATAAAAATGGTTAAACTCTCCTTTTTCTGATAAATCACCAGCAAGTAAGAATAGGTCTACTTTAATATCCTTAAGCCCATTAAATGATTGAAAGAATTGGTTAAGGTATCGCGGTGAGTGTATATCCGACGTTGCAGCAATAATCATAAACTATATTTAATATGACGAGTAAATGAATTTATTGTGAAACTTGAAGGTATAGCGGATTTACCATTACACACTGGTAAAGTCCCTCCATGGTTAGCATTAATTATGAAAAGATTAGCAAAAGCAATTGTAGATATTATGGTTATAGAGTGGGGTAGTGAGAAAGTGATTGAAAGGCTCTCCAACCCTCTCTGGTTCCAAGCTTTTAATAACGTCATAGGAATGGACTGGGATTCCTCTGGGTCAACTACCGTAACTTTGGGAATACTAAAGGAAGTAATATCATTAGATGAGGAGGGTATAACGGTACTTGGTGGTAAAGGTAAAAACGCATTACAAGTACCAGAGGAGCTGAAAAAGTTAGAGGGCAAGGTTGATGCGGATGTTAGACAATTAGAGGGGGCCAGTAAGTTAGTTGCGAAAGTTGACAGTGTTTTGGTTCAAGACAATTATACTCTTTATCACCACTCTTTACTTTTAACCAAAAGCGGTAAGTGGGCTATTATTCAGCAAGGTATGAACGTGGAAACTAAATATGCTAGAAGATATCATTGGTTTGATGCTAGGAATTTTACTATTGAACCACATAGTGGTATAGCAGGTGTTAAGACTGATTACACTGTTAATGTGATAGAAAGACAACTTGATAATACTAGAAAATTAATAGTGGACTTGATAAACGAAAGACCCAACAAAGTAATAAGTGAGATAAAGGTGGCTTATAACGCTTTGAAAGGGCAAACGACATTAGATTCAGCATTTAACGTTAAGGTTTCACAAAAACATAAGATGATTTATTTAAAGCCTATTGATGTAAAGAGGATTGAGGAGGTGCTTTATAAAGTACATTCTTCAAGTCCTAACAATTTAGAAGAAGCGTTACTTAACGGTCTCGGTTCTTCAACAGCTAAAGCGTTATATTTAGTGGCTGACTTAATTTACCGAGAACCCCCCTCATATAATGATCCAGTGAATTATCCTTACGATCCGTTTAAATATGCTTATGCTGTGGGAGGCAAGGATGGTATTCCCTATCCAGTTAACAGAAAAGTAGCCTGGGAAGTAATTTATACCCTAGAAGATATTATAGAAAAAGCTAAGTTAGAGAGGAAAGATAAAGATTTTGCCTTAAATAAATTAAGGGAGTTGGCTAAAAATGGAGATAAAGAAGGGACTTGAGGACGTTTACGTTAAAGAGACTGAAATAACTTACATTGATGGTGAGTTAGGGAGACTTTACTACAGAGGTTACTCAATTTACGATCTCACCGAGTTCTCTAATTTCGAAGAGACCAGTTATCTCATCCTTTATGGAAAATTACCGAACTTGAGTGAATATGAGGAATATGTTAATAAACTAAAGGAGGAAAGAGGGTTATGTGATTATCTTAAAGAGTTCTTGAAAAACGTAAACAAGAGAGCAAACCCCATGGACGTTTTAAGGACTGCAGTAAGCGTTATTGGAATGGATAGTGATGATACTGAAACTTTAGATAAAAAGATTATAAAACTCATTGCTAAATTTCCTAATATAATAGCTTATTACTCTAGGGCTAGAAAAGGTTTGGAACCAGTTGAGCCAGACCCCTCGCTATCTCATGCAGGGAATTTCCTGTATATGGTTAATGGGGTAAAGCCTTCTGAAGACGAGGTAAAGACTATGGACGTTGCGATGATATTGCATATTGACCATGAGATGAACGCATCCACTTTTGCTTCCTTAGTTGTAGCTTCTACCCTTTCAGACCTCTATTCCTCTATCATTGCTGGAATTTCAGCGTTAAAAGGCCCGCTCCACGGTGGTGCTAATTATGAAGCTTTAAAAATGTTCAAGGAGATTGGTGACCCGGATAACGTCGAGAAATACATACTTAATAAATTGTCTAATAAGCAAAGAATTATGGGTTTCGGTCATAGGATTTATAAGACTTATGACCCAAGGGCTAGGATATTGAAGAATTACGCCAGACTTCTAGCGGAGAAAAAAGGCGGAGAGATAAAGAGGCTTTATGAAATAGCCTCTAAGGTGGAGGAGATTGGGGTAAAGTACCTAGGCCCTAAGGGAATTTACCCTAACGTAGACTTCTACTCAAGCATAGTATTTTACGCGTTAGGGTTTGAGCCCGAATTCTTCCCTACAGTTTTCGCTTCAGCTAGAGTAGTAGGATGGATAGCCCATATAATGGAGTACATTAAGGACAATAAGATTATAAGGCCTAAAGCGTATTATCGCGGTGAGATAGGTAAACGCTATATTCCTATTGAAAGTCGTTAAATAAGCTTTTAATCTTCCGATCAAATCTTCTTTCAATGCTAAAGTTGAGGATAAATAAAGAGGAAGAACTATTCGAGAAACTAGTAAAGATAGGGGAAGACATAAAAGGGGCTTGTAACGAGTTAAAAAAACTTTTCCAAGGGATGTTAGCAAATAATGATGATCAGGTTTCATCATCGATGATAAGGATCAAGTCATTAACTGAAAGAATTGCGATGACAAGAGAGGAGAGTTTATCACTGATATATGGTGAAGCCTTTTTACCGGACTTCAAGGAGGCAATGGTTATGCTAACCCAGTCACTTTATCACACTGCAACTGCAATAAAAGATGCTGGAAGGGCTGTAAGTTCAAGAAAACCGTCAGAGAAATGCGTAATTAGCCTTAGGGAGTCTTTAACTTCGTATCTGGCGATAATAGATGAGGCCTCAGAAAAGTTAGTCCTAATGCTTTCCTTACTTTCTAAGGATATTAATGAGGCACTAAAAGTGGGTAAAGAAATACAAATGCTTGAGAGGAGCGGTGACGAGATGAAAGATAACTTAATTACAAAGCTTTATGAGATGGAGAAGGACGTGGATTTGATCACAATACTACAAATGAGGGATGTAGTTTTCTTCCTAGATGATATATTAGATAACATGGAGGAATCGACTTTAAGTATAGAAGTGCTTTACGCTACATTAAAGTCCTAAGATACTCCTTATTACACCATATGATGCAAGGCTTACTATTAACGCTAGTATTGGTGAGACAACCCAACCTTTGGCGACCTGTTTTAACTGCTTTCTAACGTCATAACCA
This sequence comes from Sulfolobaceae archaeon, assembly GCA_028277025.1. Next base: position 34,590 of record JAPYVG010000008.1, on the reverse strand, counting down.
AAACTCCTAAAACTCAACCCTATTATGCCACCCATTATTGTCTGAGTTATGGAAATCGGAACTCCTAATATCGTAAACACTTCACTTATAATATCACTCCCTATAAGTGCTGAGGAAGCACCAGTATAGCCTAATTTTGTTATCCTAAAGCCTACTGTGATAGCTGCCTTTCTAGAGCTTAGATAAATACCTAGTGCTGAAGCTAAACCGTATATAGGAGCCGTGATGTAAAATGGTTCTGCTATCAATCCAGCTGAAATTATGATCCCTATAGCATTAGCCCCAGTAACGAATGAGGTAAAAATTGAAGCACTTATTAATGCAACTTTATAATACTTTATTTCCTTGATGAAATTCCTCTCCTTCTTTATAACCCTCAGTAAAAAATAATACATCGCAAGGGAGGTGGCTATTGCTACTAAAGGTGAAATGACCCAAGAAGAGACCGTAAGGAAGAACTTACCCCAATCAAAGCCTATTACTCCTCTAGCAATTAATACTATTCCAGCCATTGAAGGGTAAATCATTTGACTTAGAGATGCGGGTATGCCTATTTTGTTCAGATAGTAAAATGTAACTGTTGAAGCAAAAAGGATAGATACTGAAAGGATCAAGATTAGAAGTCTAGTAGAGCTTATAACCCCGCTAAAGCTTCCTTCCATAGTGATACTTCCTATCGTAGCCCCTACGAAAAGTGATATTGCATTAACAAGGTAAGAAGTCTTCTTTTTAAGAACGTTAGTAGACAAAAGTATCCCTAGTGCTATGGCCGAATTATTACCGCCTACAAGAAAAGAAGCTACGATACCTATTATGAAGATAAAATAGTTTAGTATAAGTTCACTATTCATGGGATATTTTACTCTCTAATTCTTTAATATATTCTTGTATGGCATCCCTTATCAAGTCACTCCTATTCGTATAACCTAAGACTTTAACCATTTCATCTATTTCTCTAAGAAACTCTTCATCAAGCTTAAAAGAGACTGTCTTTACCTCATTCAACTCAAGCTCAAAAGTGCTTTCATCAAGCCTTTTAACACCATTCACGGTAACCATAATCTCCATTACTATTTAGTTTACAAAAATTTTTCTAACCAGTTTTCATAAGTAATCTTTATATATAGTAATATCAAACTGTTCCCTTTTTAACGTTAAAAGAACGGCCAAAATGCTTAAAAGGGTTATATAAACAAGCTAAATTATTTTAAATATGGAATGGATTGACGTTGACTCATTATCAATAGATAAGAGAGTTAAGGAAATTATAAAAAATAGAGGAATAAAGAAACTAAATCCTCCACAAAGTGAAGCTGTAAAGAAGGGGTTATTAGAGGACAAAAACCTATTAATAGTCTCACCTACCGCCTCGGGAAAAACATTAATGGCAGAGTTAGGAATGATTTCCCATTTACTTAATAAAGGGGGTAAAGTAGTATATGTAACCCCGTTAAGGGCTTTAACAAACGAAAAGTACAATACGTTTAAGGAGTGGGAAACTCTCGGATTTAAAGTGGGAATGAGCAGTGGTGATTATGATACCGATGACGCATGGCTCAAAAACTACGATATAATTGTTACAACTTACGAAAAACTCGACTCATTATGGAGGCACAATGCAAGTTGGTTAAGAGAAGTGGACTATTTCGTATTAGACGAATTTCATTATATGAATGACAGCGATAGAGGACCCGTGGTGGAAAGCGTTGCTATTAGGGCTAAAAGGAGGGGTGTGTTATTAGTCTTAAGTGCGACTATAGGGAATTACAAAGAAATTGCAAAATGGTTAAACTCAGAGGTAGTGGCCACAAACTGGAGGCCAGTACCATTGAAAGAGGGAGTAATTTATCCCGACAAAAAGGGGTTTATAGTATATTATAGTGACGGAAGTGCAAGGAAAGTATATGGTGACTGTGCAATCATAGCATATACTCTAGATATCATAAGTAAAGGGGGACAAGTATTAGCCTTTAGATCTTCAAGGAAATTCGCTGAGAGCACCGCAGTAAAAATAGCACAACATATGAACTTCGTAAAATTAGACGATAAGAAGTTACACGAAGTTGCTAAAGAAATAAAAGAAGTCGAAGACGCTGGAAGTAATGAGAAAGAAACGCTTTATAACTTAATCCTACGCGGAGTTGCATTCCATCATGCTGGGCTGTCGAAGGGCTTAAGGGATGTTATAGAGAGAGCGTTTAGAGAAAGAATATTGAAAGTGATCGTGGCAACTCCTACGTTAGCTGCTGGTGTAAACTTACCAGCAAGGGCTGTGATTGTTGCAGACATATATAGATATAATAGAAAATTAACGGGTTATATGGATTACATACCAGTTATGGAATACAAGCAAATGAGCGGTAGGGCGGGAAGGCCGGGCTATGATGATTACGGGGAGTCTGTAATAATAGTTAGGAATAAAAACGAAGTAGATAAAGTTATACAACGTTATATAAATGCTGATATTGAGCCGTTGGAATCAAAACTGGGATCCGAAAGTGCCTTTTATTCCTTCATACTAAGTATTATAGCTTCTGAAGGCGGTGCGAGTAAAGAAGTAATTGAGGACTACGTTAACAGTACTTTGTTACCAAAAGAGCTCGCAAAGAAGTATTATAAGAAAGGGTTAGAGTGGTTAGAGGAAAATGAGTTTATAGGTGAAGAAGAGGGTAAATACGTTTTAACTAAGTTCGGTAAAAGAGTTTCCGACCTTTATTTAAACCCCTTAACAGCCCTAACTATTAAACAAGCATTAACAAAGAGTGATATTAGTTGTGACATTTCATACTTCCACATGCTAGCTTACTCGCCCGATGGACCGGTAGTGAGTGTAACCAGAGCTGAACAAGATTCACTTTTAGAAAATCTAGACTGCGAATTGTTTATAGAAGAACCTTATGATGAACTCGAAATGGACAACTATTTATCAGCGTTAAAGGTTGCGTTTATAGTACATGACTGGATAAATGAGGTGGACGAAGACGTTATACTAACTAGGTACGGAATAGGATCTGGGGATTTAAGGGCAATAATAGATACTATGGATTGGTTGACTTACAGTGCTTATCACTTATCCTCAGTTTTAGAACTCGATACACATTCGAGAATTTTAGAAAATCTCCACGAAAGGGTTAGAGACGGTGTGAAAGAGGAATTAATTGAACTCGTTAAGATACCGGGGGTTGGAAGGGTTAGGGCAAGGCTACTTTACAACCATGGTATTAAAAAACCTGAAGACGTTGTTATGAATCCAGAAAGGGTAAAAGCCTTATTAGGCCCTAACTTAGGTGAGAAAATTGTCAAGGAAGCTGCAAGACTACTTGCTTGAGTTCATTAATGGTAAGAGGGAATTTGAAGGAGAGTGTGAAATAATTACTAGGTTAAAAATTATTTTACTTGCGCTCGGTGCTGAGATAGTTAAGTGGGAGGAGAAAAACGAGAATACTTGTCTTATAAGGGTATATTACCATGCTTCTTAGGATATCTATACTCTCTCTTATTTCTTAACATCTCCAGTGCAGCTGCAATAATCCTTCTTGTGTCCTTAGGTTCTATTACGTCATCAATTAACCCTTTCTCGGCAGCCCAATACGGGTTAGCAAACAATTTCCTATATTCTTCAATCTTCTGTTTTATGAACTCATCTGGGTTTTGGGCTTTCTGTATTTCTCTCCTATATAATATCCTTACAGCACCCTCTGGGCCAGTTACTGCAATTTCAGCAGTTGGCCACGCATAGACTAGATCAGCACCTAAACTCTTAATGCTCATAGCGATGTGAGCTCCTCCATAAGACTTCCTCACAATCACAGTAACCTTGGGAACCGTAGCCTCAGCAAACGCATATAACATCTTTGCACCGTGCCTTATTATTCCCCTATATTCTTGGTCAGTACCGGGCACATAACCTGGTGTATCAACTAAACTTATTAACGGTATGTTGAAGGCATCACAGAACCTGATGAACCTAGCGGCCTTGTCTGCCGCATCAATATCAATTGAACCTCCAAACTCTTCTGGGTTATTAGCTACAATTCCAACAACGTTTCCTCCAATCCTAGCAAAACCTACTATAATATTTCTAGCCCAATGCCTATGCACTTCTAGGAACTCACCGTTATCAACTATCTTATAAATGATCTCCTTCATATTATATGGTTTTGCTGGATCATCTGGAATTATTTGATCTACACCAGTTACATCCCTATCCACTGGGTCACCAGTCTCCATATAAGGTGGTTCTTCCATATTATTTGATGGTAAGTAGGATAGTAGTTTCTTAGTTGTATTAATAGCCTCTTGTTCACTATCAACCATAAAGTGGACTACACCAGATTTAGAAGCATGAACTACAGCACCGCCCAGGTCTTGGAATGTAACCTCTTCTCCCAGTACTACTTTAGTAATCTCCGGCCCGGTTACGAACATGTAATATGCATCTCCTTTAATCATTATTATGAAATCAGTTAAGGCTGGTGAGTATACTGCACCACCAGCTGCCGGCCCGGCCATTATTGTTATCTGCGGTACAACTCCAGAGGCCATAACGTTCCATTTGAATACTGAACCGTACCCTTCTAATGCTACTGCGCCTTCCTGAATTCTTGCTCCTCCAGAGTCATTTATTCCAATTACCGGTGCCCCAACTTTAAGTGCTAGTTCATAAACCCTACTGATCTTTACCGCATGTACTTCTCCTAATGTTCCTCCAATTTCGGTAAAGTCTTGTGCATAGGCGAATACAGTTCTTCCATCAACTTTACCCCAACCTGTTACGACACCATCCCCATAATACCTCTCTTTATCAAGTCCAAACTCAGTCGCCCTAGTTACAGCAAAGGGCATTATCTCTCTAAAAGTACCCTCATCAAAGAGTAATGCTAATCTCTCTCTTGCTGTAAGTTTTCCCTTATCGTGTTGGGTCTTTATCCTTTCTTCTCCTCCACCTTTATACGCCTGCTCTTTTCTCTTCCTTAATTCTTCAATTAACTGATCAAACTTTGACTTTTCAACTGCCATTTATTATCACCTATTAATTCACATACCTTCTTATAAAGTTTATACTATTTAAACATTTGAAAAAATTTAATCACTTAATTATTAATAGTAAATCTCCTTTCTTTACGCCTTGTCCGGGCTTTACTAAGATCTTTTGGACTGTACCAGCAATAGGTGCTGAGATTACTGTCTCGCTCTTCATTGCTTCAATAGATAATAATGGTTGACCTTTAGTAACTGTGTCTCCTTCTTTTACCCTTATAGTTACTATCCTTCCTTGCATTGGTGATAGGACTTCTCCTTCTTTTCCTTTTATAACCTCTTCTAACGACTTACCCTCTTCTACGGGAGTCTCTGTAATCCTATCTATCTTGAATATTGTCTCGTCATCAATAATTATATAACCGTTATCAACGTAAACCCTATGAACTTCACCATTAATCTTAAATAACATTTCGCCATCTCTCCAGCCCGGCCCTATGTACTCGATTTCGAACTCGTTGCTCTCAGCCTTTACTACGTCCTTCTTATTCCTCTGGTCATAAGCTAACGTGAATACGTCATTTACATCATTTGTTACCCTAATTACTTTCATTACCACAACACCCTGGGGGACGATTGTGCCATTAAACCATATGCCTTCCAACCGCTTTGCCTTTTACTCCCAGTTGTTTTATCTGATTGAGTTTGTTGTGCCTGCATTGCTTTCTTTAAGTACCCTCTTTCGTACATTACAGTAGCTAAAGCTGCTTTCATTTCCTCCTTTTGTTTTAAGTACTTCATGAACTGCTCCCTCTTTTCAGCAATGTAGGCAGTACTAAACTTTCCCTTCTGGAAGTCCTCCTCTTGGCTGATCCACTTGTATAATTCAATCGTAGTCTTTACACCACCAATTTTATAATCATTTAAAGCTCTGATACCAGCTTGAATTGCAAAGGCCCTATTCTCGCCGTATACTATTAGCTTTGAAATTAATGAATCGTAAAACGGTGGCACATAACTGCCTAGAGTCACACCGCTATCAACTCTTACACCCGGCCCAGTAGGTTCCTTATAGTAAGTTATGTAACCGGAGCTCCCAGTAAAGTCATTTAGCGGGTCTTCAGCATTAATTCTGTACTCAATTGCGTGTCCTCTCGCCCTCTTGTTTAACTCCTCTTGAGTAAATGGTAAAGGCTCGTCAGCAACTATCCTTATCTGTAATTTTACTAAGTCTATTCTGAATATCATTTCAGTAATTGGGTGCTCTACTTGTAACCTCTTATTTAACTCTAAGAAGTAGAATTCTCTAGTCGTGTCAGAGAACACGGTTTCAAACGTACCTAAAGTATAATAATGGATGATTTGTCCAAATTTTATAATGGGCTCGAACATCGACTCCCTTTCTTCCATCTTTAAGGCTGGGGAAGGCGCTTCCTCAATTAACTTCTGGTTTCTTCTCTGTATAGTACACTCCCTCTCCCATGCTACAACGTAATTACCGTGCTTATCACCAATTAACTGGAACTCAATGTGCCTTGGGTTAATTGCAGCCTTTTCTATGTATAAGTCTGCTTTGCCGAAAGCTTGATATGCTAACCTCTTATTTCTCTCCCAGGTTTCTTGCAATTGTTCTGGGGTGTCGACCCTAGTAATTCCAGTACCTCCACCTCCGAATGCTGCCTTTACCATAACCGGGTATCCTATTTTCTCGGCAAGTTTCAAAGCCTCGTCTAAGCTTTCTACTGGTCCATCAGAGCCTGGAGAGATAGGAACTCCGGCCATCTTAGCTATCCTTTTTCCGTCGAGCTTACTCTTTATAGCCCTCATAGCGTCTACTGGAGGGCCTATCCACGTGATTCCCGCCTTAACTACAGCCTCAGCGAAGTCAGCGTTTTCAGATAAGAAACCGTAACCAGGATGTATTGCATCTGCATGAGCTTTTTCTGCTGCGTCTATTATAGCTTGAATGTTTAAGTAACTTTGTAATGATGGGGCTGGCCCTATGTAGTAAGCTTCATCAGCATATTTTACGTGTAAAGCGTATTTATCTGCCTCTGAATATACTGCAACTGCTTTCATTCCCATTTCTTTTATTGCCTTCATTACTCTGACTGCTATCTCTCCCCTATTTGCAACTAAAACCTTTCCAAAAGGAGGCATCTTTACCTATAAAGAAATGTTTTTACTAGTTTAAAAAGTTTTAACATTACAAAATAGCTAGTTTTATTTCACAAAAAAGAAAAAATCAGTGCTCGCGCATGTCATCACGGTCAGTTCCCGGATTCCACATCATCTGAGAACCAATTGGCTGGAAAAATATTAAAGTTTAAGCTAAATATATCCCCTCTTCAGCTATATATTTCTTCCTAGCCAGATCCATTAGTTTTCTCGTAAATAGAATAGAATAAATTACTACAATAATCCCGAAGAGAAGAGAAAGCCACGCTGCCAATGCTATATTTCCATTATTAGTGGCCACTGCAATATCTTTCATTAAACCCGTTTTGACGCACAAGTTCTCGTTTTGCACTATACTTGGCCAATATTCTCCTATAGCTAACCCACCCCACGCACTGTTTACTGTACTCGATAGCCCAGCAATTATATAAGGAAACGCTGAGGGTATAATTATATATCTCATCTTCTTGAAGAACGAGAGATTATAGTTTTTCATAATTTCCCAGTATTGTGAAGGCATATTTTTAACTCCCAGCCAGAAGCTGTAAAATACATAGTAAAAAGTCGATACAAAGCCTAGAAATAGTACGTAAAATTCATTTGTAAAAGATCCAAAGAGTGAATGTACAATGGGGTAAGTCGCTAAGAAGAGTAAGGGGAAATATGCTGGTGCCGGGAATGCTGAAAAAGCTTGTATGATCGGTATTATCATCCTTTCTGCGAAACTGTGGGTTGCCAAATAATAACCTGCAAATATAGCGAACAGTAAAGATATTAATGCAATTACAGCAACTCTCAGATAATCAACTCCTATAGCAATTAGATCGTTCGGAACTGTTGAAACTAAATAACTCCACTCGGAAGGGGAAACTGAAAGAATGGTGGTTATTGCACCGTAAAGAATAAGTGCTAATAAGAGAATTCCGGCCCCAACCCCTAGGTAATTCCATATTTTATGTTTCTTAGCCTCCTCTTCTTCTATCTCAACGGGTTTCCTAAGCTTTAACGGTGTAGGTAAGGACTTTGAAAGCCTTGTAAACGTAGAAAGTGAGGAAGAGATACGTGAGGAATACCTTATCCTTATTTTACCCCTCTTCCTTATCTGTACTTCGGTGTCAAGACCATATTTAGCAACACTATATTTGGCGAACTCTCTTAAAACGTAAGTAAATAGTACCACAAAAACTCCTAATATCCCTATTCCCTCTAATGCTAACCCGTATTCCCCTTCAGACGTTAGTTGGGATAATACACTACCTATTCCGAACACTTGGTATGTACTTGCCCCTACACTAAACACCTCGCTCACGGTGATGTAAAAGAAGGCATCGGCAAAGCTAGGTATTAAGTTAGCCGCTATTCTAGGTATTGAGAATGGGATATACAATCTCATCATTGTCCCCAAAAATCCAAACCTGTAATTCTGCGAAACCTCCAGCAAATCGTTAGGGACTGTTTTGAAAGCCTGATATATTCCAATCCATATGTTCCACACAACTGCAGTAAAGACTAGGAAGTCTACAGCCAACTCAATTCCTAAATAACCACCTATGTTATATACGAAGAAAATAAGCACGATGGGGAAAAAGCTAATAACTGGTACTGATTCAAAAACCTCTAATAAACTTATGTAAATATTCTCAAATATCCTACTTTTTATACTAGCGTAACCCAAAAACCACCCCGTAAAGATCGCTACTCCGATTACTAGCCAAACCCTTCCTAGTGTAACTAAAGAAGCTAGAATGAAAGTTATAATCATATTTGTCAAGCAAGGTCACCTTTTCCATCAGTGACCTTTTTCTTTGCAGCTGGACTTAACATTTTATATAAACTATCTAGATATTGTTCGAATTTTGGGTCGTGAGGGTCTCTAGGCCTCTCTAACTCAATCTTAATTTCTCCTACTATTGTAGCGGGCCTTCCATTGAGAACATAAACTCTATCAGCTAATTCTACTACCTCATTTAGATTGTGGGATATTAAGACAACTGATTTTAAGGTAACAGAGGGAGAGAATAACATTTGGTAAATTTCTTGTCTTAATCCTTCAGCTGTTAACTCATCTAAATGGGAGAACGGCTCGTCCATCAAGAGTACTACTGGGTCTGCAGCTAAAGCCCTTGCTATTGCAACTCTTTGTCTCATTCCCCCACTCATTTCCTTAGGGTAAAGGCTTTCGTATCCCGATAATCCCACAATCTCCAACATTTTTCTTGCAATCTCATTTTCTTTTTCTTTCGGTAACTTTCTATATTTTAAACCGAGTTTAACGTTGTCTAGTGCCGTCATCCAAGGGAAAGTGGCTATTGATTGATGAATTAAGGCAATTTTAGGAGTAGGAGAAGTAATTTTTTTGCCCAATAACCTTACCTCACCTTCTAATGGTTTTACAAATCCTCCAAGGATTCGTAATAGTGTTGATTTACCTATTCCAGACGGCCCAACTATAGCCACAAGTTCGTTTTCATAAGTCACAATGTTGACGTTTTTAAACACGTAGTTTTTATCGACATAAGCATAGGCTAAGTTTATCCCCTCTAAGATTCTTCCATTTCATCACCTACGATGAGATTGAAATAGCCCTATTTTAAATTTTTCTTATCTAGAATTCCTTTTTATGTACCATTTTTATAAAAATCGAATTAAGGTAAAAAGAAAAGTTGCAGTATAGTTATAACTATCGTTAATTTGGTTAAGTTTTTATAAAATCACATTTTTCGAACTATTGAAATGAAAATTTATTAATAACGGATGAGAGTTAATATTAAGAGGAGATAAAGTATGGCTGCATTAGGAATTTCTGACATAGCGATTATAATAATAGTTGCGATCATAGTATTTTTCGGGGCTTCGAAACTCCCAGAAATATTTAGGTCTTTAGGTAGGGCTACTGGTGAATTTAAGAAAGGAAAGATAGAGGCCGAAATGGAGTTAGCACAAATGCAACAAGCAATGCAACAGCAACCATCTCAAAGGGAAGTTGAACTTCAAAAGAGGATTGAAGAATTACAAAAACAATTAGAGGAGTTAAAGAAGCAGTTTCAGCAATCCAATACTTAAACCCCTCTGAGGGGTAATAAAATGATAAGTTCAATAGATGATTTTTTAGTTATTCTTCTGGTTGGTTTACTGCTCTTTGCTGGTGATAAGACATCTGCTAGTAATATAAAGTCTATAATGAACGCATTTAACGAGTTTAAGAAAAGAAGAGATGAATTTATAAACGAGTTAAAGAGAGAGCTAAACGAAGTCACATCTTCAAATACTGAAATAATTAGAGATGTCTCCTCAACATTCAACCAAGGTTTAAATGAGGCAAAAAACACTTTAGTCTCGTCTGCAAACGAGATTAAATTGCTAGAGGAAAGGATAAGAGAATTGGAAGACGAAATAGAAAGGTTAAAGAGGCAAAATGGTAATAAACCATGAGCTATCAAAGGCCCATACAAGATAAAGAGTTACCATTAATAGAACACTTAAAAGAATTACTCTTCAGGCTTAAAAGAATTCTCATATCTTTAGGAGCGTTTTTTATAATTTACTTTGCATTTGGGATTACCACAATTAAAGTGGGTTCTTTCCAAATACCAATACTTTATCCAACACTTTACGATAGTCTCTCGGTACTATTAGTAAAATATTTCTTAAACCACGATCTACCTCCCGGTCTAAAATTGATCACACTTAATCCCTTTGATCCTATATATTCGTCTGCGATAGTCTCATTTTACTTCGCGTTATTTTCTTCTCTCCCTATAATCTTCAGAGAGTTCTGGGCTTTTGTAGCACCTGGTCTATACGACCATGAAAAGAAGCTGATAAAAGAAGTCCTATTCCCCGCAATTAGTTTATTCATTGCCGGTTCTGCGTTTGCTTATTTCCTCATTATCCCATTTATGCTTATATTCATTTATAGGTTTGATTTGACATTAGGCGTAGAGCCTACACTTAGTTTGAGGTCTTATGTTAATACTGTTATGACGCTAATGGGAGCAACTGGATTGGCTTTTGAGTTTCCCTTAATAATGATTGGGCTAACTAAAGCTGGCCTAGTAAAAGGTAAGACATGGTTGGTAAATTGGAGATGGGGAGTTTTCGGTTCTTTTATTATTGCATGGCTAATCTCACCGGGTGTAACTGGGGGTTTAATAGAAACGACTATAGGAATAATCTTATCAACGATGTACATAGTGGGTGCATTAATAGCTAGGTCAATTGATAGGAAAAAGGTTAAAACTACTAAAATTATGGTAAAATGATTCGATTTTCGAACTTTACTTTAAGAGAAAGTATTTATTCCCTCGAATACACTCTAAAAACTGATGCCCCAAACGTTAACAGAAAAAATACTTAGTAAGGCTGCCGGGAGGGAAGTAACACCAGGGGACGTTACGGAAATTAAAGTCGATATTGTAGCGTTTCACGATTTAACTGGATACCACGTTATCGAGGTAATGGAAAAGGCGGGAATGATGAAAATTTTTGATAAGAGCAAATTAGTGATCGCATTTGATCACTTAGCCCCACCTCCAGACGTTAGAAGTGCGGAAATTCAAGACCAAATAAGGGCTTTCGTTAAAAAAATGTCAGTTCCTAACTTTCATGACATAAATGTCGGAATTTTGCACCAACTTCTGTTAGAAAAATACGCAAACCCGGGCTACGTTATTGTAGCAGCTGACAGCCACACTACCACTTCTGGCGCAGTGGGTGCATTTGCACAGGGTCTAGGTGCTAGCGATATAGCTGCAGCTGTAATTACCGGGAAAACATGGGTAATGGTGCCTCAACCTTTTAAGATAGTTTTAGAAGGTAAACCCGGTAAGTGGATAAACGGGAAAGATGTAGCGTTAAAGATTCTGGGAGACTTTAAGGCAGATTACTTTAATGGGATGAGCATTGAGGTTTACGTTAAAGAACCATCAGCATTCCCAATGGACTTTAGGGCTACCGTTTCTAATATGGGTATTGAGATGAACGCAGATGCGTTAATGTTTGTTCCAGATTCTGAGACCGTGAATTACATAAAGGCAAGTAGGGGATACGAACCACCACTAGTTACTCCAGACCATGGTGTAAAATATGTTGATGAATATACTATTGATTTATCAAAGCTCGAACCGTTAGTTGCTGCACCCCATAGCGTTGATAATGTGAAAGGCGTTAGTGAAGTTGAAGGTATTGAGGTTGACCAAGTTTACATAGGTTCTTGCACAAATGGTAGGTTAAGCGATTTCGAAATGGCCGCAAAAATTATGAAAGGGAGGAAAGTAAAAACTAGGTGTATAGCAATCCCGGCTTCGTACGAACTGTTTAAGAAGGCAATGGAGTTAGGGTATATAGAAACACTGGTACAAGCTGGGTGTGTGGTAACCTATGGTACTTGCGGCCCTTGCTTAGGAGGACATTTCGGTGTAGCTGGGCCAAATGAGGTTATGGTTTCCACGAGTTCAAGGAACTTTAAAGGCAGAATGGGTAGTGCGGATTCAAAAGTGTATTTATCTGGACCCGCGGTAGCTGCAGCTACCGCAGTTGAAGGCAAAATAACTGACCCGAGGAGATTCCCATGATAGTAGAGGGTAAAGTTCTAAAATTTGGTGATAAAATAGACACAGACATAATAATACCGGCAAGGTACTTAAAATACACAGACCCACAGTATTTAGCCCAACACGCGATGGAACCAATAGATCCAGAATTTTACAAAAAGGCTTCTGCTGGAGTAATACTAGTAGCTGGCAAAGTTTTCGGAATGGGTTCATCAAGAGAGCAAGCTGCAATTGCATTAAAGGCTGCCGGTGTAAAGGCTATAATCGCTGAGTCATTTGCCAGGATTTTCTTCAGAAACGCAATAAATAATGGTTTACCAGTCATAACATTACCAAATGCAACTAAGGAGATTAACGAGGGGGACTTCGTTAAGGTGAACGTCGAGACAGGTGAAATTATTGTAAATAATACTAAAGTATTAAAGGGGAAGGGGATTACTGGCATGCCTTTAGAAATACTCAAGATGGGAGGTATTATGAACTATTTAAAATCGATCAACCAGCCGAATTAAACCGAAATAAAAAGGCTTATTTTTTATTTAAACCTAAATTTTCATGTGAAGTTAGTTATTTTCGGTTTACTCTCCCTATTATTTACAGTAATTGACGTAGGCATAGGCGTTAATGTAAGCAAAGTTATTTATGGATATCAAGTTTATTCCTTATTACTATCTTTTCCCTTTAACATTATTTATTTTCTAATAATTTACTTAACTGAGTTCTTAGTGTTATATTTTGGCATTTCTAAGCTCCTTTATAAGATCTTCAGAAGGCTTTCTTCCAAATTCATCAAAAAACACTAATTCCTCTAATGGTAACCTCTTTAACCATCCCTTCTCTTCTAATTCGGGCTTTTCTGGGAATTTGGTGACATATCCTAAAGTTGGATAGGCTACAAGATCTACATGAGGAGGTATATTTAAAATCCTTTAACATCATCTTTGTTAAAGAAACTTACCCACCCAACACCTATACCTTCCGCGGTCGCAGCTAACCACAAGTTCTCTATTGCCAGAACTGTACTGTATTGTCATAAACAAGGCATGGTCGTCCTACCTAAAATGTGTGGTCCAAACCTGGTTGGATCACAAGTTACGGCTAAGTTTATTGGAGTGTCTAGTATGGCTTCAATTTTAATCCTATCGAAAATCTTTTTCCTCTCATCGTCCAATAAACTTCTAAAATGTTCTCTTTCTTTTTCTACTAATTCTTTAATCTTCTTTCTTTTTTCTATATCCTTAATTATTATGAAATTCCACGGTTGAGAAAACCTACTGAAGGTGCTAAATGTGCCGCTAAAAGAATTTTAGCTAGAACGTTATATGGTATCTCGTCGTCCTTATATCCCTTCTTTTCTTAATAGCCTCATACAGTTCCATATAACTATCCCTTGATTAAATATGTCTGTACAGCCTTAACCCCTTCTCCAAACCTTATATCTTCACCTAACCTCTTTAAAGCCCTTTCCAGACTAGCTATAGTGACGATCGCGTCATTCGGAGTAACCCAACCCATATGTCCAATCCTAACGTACTTACCGGCGAGGGAGGGATGTACTCCCGGAGCGAGCTCTACACCTTCACTTATAACTTCCTTTAATACGTCATTAGCCTTAACCTTATTTAACAATACCCCAGTTACAGTGTTACTATAGGCCTCCGGTCTCTTTGCGACAATTTGTAACCCCATACCCTCAATCCCGGCCCTAATTGCACCAGCAATAAGCTCATGCCTTTTAATCCTATTCTCAATTCCTTCCTCTTCTATTAATCTTAAAGCTTCAGCTAGCATTAGGACTGTATGTACTGGAGGCGTGGAGAAGTAGGAAGCTTTACCTTCCTCCATGCTCCTCATCACGGGCAACCAGTTCCTCAAATCAAGATAATAGCCAGCTATACTTTCCTTACCCTCCAAAAGCCTCATAGCGTTCTGAGACACTACTAATATTCCTAAACCTGGAGGTGCACCTATAGCTTTTTGACTGGCCGTTAAATAAATGTCGACATTCCAATCCTTAGCCTTAACGGTCTCTGCACCAACGCTTGATACGCCATCAACTACTACTAAGTCAACGTAATCCCTTATAACTTCTACACTTTCTTTTATCGGTTGTCTTACCCCAGTACTTGTCTCTACGTGTGTAAATGTGACTAGTTTATAGTGGTTTCGCTTAACTTTTTCAATAATTTTCTCTGGGTTGACGTAATCTCCAGCCTCAGCCTTTAAGTAATCCACTTGTAAGGGGTATTTTGAAAATATGTTAATCCACCTATCCCCGAAAACGCCGTTGGTTACTACAAGTACTCTGTCACCGTGTTTTAGGAAAGAAGTCACGCTCTCCATTGCAGAAGTACCTCCACCGGGGATTATGAAAGGTTGATATGTTGAGTCCGTTTGGAATAAATCTCTTAATTTTTTAAGAGAATATTGGAATGCACTAACGAACTCGTCTGATGTAAACCCTACGTTATTTCTTAAACCGGCATATAATACGTCCTGGTATATGTTCACTGGGCCCACATGCATCAAGAGCCTTTTCTCTCTGATTAAGTCCATAGGTAATATTGTTTTACTCGAGGTATAAATTTCCTCTCTGAAGAAAGTATTTCTCTGATTTGCGTAAGTTAATTCCCCTTACCCCTTTTCACGTAATACCATACAATATTTTAATCATGAGTAGTGATATATATAATTTAGAAATAGTGAGAAAGGCTTATGAGAGATACACTGAGGAATTAAATAGTTATTTCGCTAGTCCAAAGAGGTTACTTAACGTAATCAAGGACTTCATTAATTTCGTCAAAAGCATAGAGGTCTCGGCCTCGAGTAGTTTAATACCGATCTTGAGGGAGCAGATAAGGATTGCTAAGAGGATAATTATGATAGTTAGAATAAGGTATTTTATCTATTTCGTTTATCACAGACTAGTGAAGAGCCTTATAAACAAGTTAATTTATACAATTAACCTCATTAAGGGATTGATTGTCTGATACATTCCTCTATTAATTTCACATCTTTTTCGGGCAAAGGCCTTTTTAAATTAGCCGGCACATTTCTTAGATATTTAGAGAACTGAAACTTATCCTCTATGAAACTTAACTCATATAATACGTCCTTGACCGCACATTCTCCTATAATTATGGGTTCTAGCTTTACCCTATAAATATATTTAGGTTTATTATATATTTTTTCGTCTGGAAAGAGAATACTTTCATCTTTATACCAGTCCGAAATTACCCTCATTAGTCCAACGAACTTTCCTCCGTATTTCTTCGCGTAATACTTACCTACATAAAACAGTAGAATATCATCTTTTTTAATAGTATTCACGATACTCTCTTTCTCGTAACCATAAACGTTAGTACTCATCACGACTTCCCAAAAGTCCTCACGCACTGGGATTAGCCAATATGTCACGTTTTTATGCTTAAGTTATTAATATTTAAAATCACTACCCCCATAGCATTTATTAATCTCCGCTATGAAATTTACGTGTGAAGAAGATTTTCGCTTTCACAACCCCTAAAAGGAAGGAACCACTTAGAGATTATGAGGTTTCTCTGCTTTACAAAATCTCCGAGAAGTTCAATCTGGGGGACTTATTGGAGTACATGAGATGGGATGAGGGCCATGTAAGGGTTGTTCAAGCAAACTTCGAAGGCGGTAGAGTTCTCCTTAGGTATAAAGAAGGTGGAGAGGCTATAGCAGAAATAAGGACTAAGAGGAAGGAGAGAGGGAGGACTTTCATATCCTAGCTATTGGCATTAAGAACTCACCTATCATAACAGAAAAAAGGCCGGAAAGGAAAATCCCATCAAAAGTACCCATTCCCCCTATACTTATCATTTGGGGGCTTGTATTAATAATCTTTTTGAGGTTTAACAAATCTGCCCCTATTAAAGTCCCTAGAACACTACTTATATAAGCTGATACCGGAATTAAGTAAGCGTGAGTATAAAATAGGATAACGCTAGTTAAGGATGAAGTAATAGGTGCTATTAAAGGGTTCATTACCACTCCCACGCCGTTCACAACTTTAGCGAAGGAATTTGAGACCAAAGTTACTATTAAGACGTCGAAAAGCAGTAATAAGAGGAGAACAAGTGAGGAAGAATAAACTAAGAAGACTAGGAGTAAAGATATTGACAAGGGGATGACAGCACCCCCTAAGTTTATTGCAACTAAAGTCTTTCTATACCTCACTGCAAGTCTTGGGAAATATAAAGGAATCCCGAAAACATAATAAACGTCTATTTCCGGTATAATTGCCTCCCTATTAATTTCCTTAAGCACAACGTTCACTGGGCTTAAAACCAAGCTTAAGAACGCAAGTTCTGTAGCTAGTAAATAACTTAAATAAGCCGGTAGGCCGACGGATTTAAAAAGTAATGTGAAATACCCAGAGGAAATAAGGAGTAAGACAAACGCAAAAAACACGTAAATAACCCCTATTATTCCTCTAAAAGGAAATATTATAATTACCCTTGGCCTTTTACCGCTGTCCACTATTCAGTATCCATTTCATAACATAAATTTTTGACTTTAATGTAGTCTTCAAACCTATTTACGTTGTATATATGATAATTAACGTTAACGTCCGCGTAATCGTTAAAGTTTAACGAATTCCAAAGGCTTATCCCCACATAACCGTTTATACCGACTAAATTACAGATGGAACTCCTACAGTGGGTTATTAAGTATTCAAGAATACCTTTAGGTATTAACGGGGTGTCAGATGGTAATACCAATACTGGGAAGCCCACCTTACTTACAGCCTCGACAACGTCTTCCTCATACCCTAATCCTTTAGTTATGATTTTAGGTAATGAGGAAAAAACTAAAGGCGAGGAGGGGGTTATTGCAATATAAACATCTTCAGCGATCTCCCTAACTCTCCTATAGACGTGATAGAACATGGGATACCCGCAAACTTCAACCAGAGGTTTCAAAGGGGTAAATCTACTTCCCTTTCCTCCAGCCATAATAATCGCTTTCAAACCTAACTAACTCCTCCTCAAAATCATTACAGTAACTTTTCTCGTTAACCTCTAAACAGGGTTCCCCCCTCTCAAGCCTACCTATAATTTTACCTCCTCTCTTCTCGAACTCTTCCGGTTTCCTTGTAACTACTAAAAAGGCACCAGAGGAGATTAGGGTATAAGGGTTAATGGACAGCGCTTTAGTAATCTCCATGGTCTCCTCGCTTACCGGGATATCGCTTGTTAACCTTAACCTTAACCCGCTTGCGATACTTATTTCTAATAAGGCTTGATAAACACCTCCTTCAGTGGCGTCGTGCATTGCAATAGCCAAGTCCTTAACTTTTAACATCCTTTCCTGAACCGGTATTAGGTGTTTGTAACCTTTAGCGTTCTCAATAATTTTATTGCTTACACCCCTCCTTAATAACTCATCTTCGTATTCGTTAGCCAGAATCCACGTCCCCTCTATTCCAGCAGTCCCTATTATCCCTACATAATCTCCTTCCCTCGCGTCGCTTAATCTCATGACTTTATTTGAAAAAGAAAACGCTGTCGTTATTACTATATCTTTATCTAACCCCATAGTTACTTCAGTATGCCCTCCTACAACTTTACACTTTAGGATCCTACAAGCCTCGTTAACTCCCTCTATTATCTGGCCTAGTGAGCTCTTATCCTTTAACAGTAAGACGGTATTTACCCATTTACACTCAACCCCCTTCATGTTTATGTCATTACAAGCTACTACAACTGAGAGAAAACCTGCATTTTTACCAGCTTCTGTTATAGGGTCTGAGTGGATAACTAAGTACTTACCTTCGACCTCCACATATGAAGCGTCTTCCCCTATTTGCGGGCAAAGCTCGCAACCCCCAGTTATTACTTTGTCTATAAATTCTTTAGGACTAATTTTCCCATAAGACATTAATTATTGTTTACGTATTGTCATTTATGAGTATTATTGAAGTTGAAGACTTATGGAAAATCTACAAGAACGGAGTTGAAGCTTTACGCGGTATTTCACTTAAAGTAGAGGAAGGGGAAGTCTTCTCGTTCTTAGGCCCTAACGGTGCGGGTAAAACCACTACGATAAAAATACTTTCGTGCATACTAAAACCCACGAGGGGTAAAGTTAGGGTAGCGGGATACGAAGTACCAAAAGACTGTAATAAGGTTAGGAATATTGTGAGTGTAGTTCCACAAGAGTTTCAAGGGTTTTCAGACCTTACAGTTAGGGAAAATGTTGAGTATTTTGCTAAATTGTATAAAGCTGAAAATAAAGTGGAGGAGGTTATAGAGTCATTAGAGTTAAAGGAACATGAGAATAAGAAGTTCAAGGAGCTTTCTGGCGGATTGAAAAGGAGGGTGGCCATAGCTTGTGGTATAATTGGTAATCCTAAGATAGTTTATTTAGACGAACCAACAGTTGGCTTAGACCCTAAGTCAAGAAGGAGTATTTGGGAAATAGTGAAGAAGTTAAAGGAGGAGAAAATTACAGTGTTTTTAGCTACCCACTATCTCGACGAGGCTGAAAAACTGGCTGATAGGGTTGCGGTAATCTACAAAGGTAAGATCATAAAACTTTCAACACCCTCAGAGCTTATAAATGAATTTAAAAAGGGTAATTTAGAAGAAGCTTATTTAGAATTAATGAAAGAAATTGAAAACGGTGAGGAGCAATAAGGAATGTAATCCCAACAGCAATTGCTATAATTAAGGACAACCTAAGGAGCAGAACTACGATAGGTTTTATCATAATTTTCCCGTTACTCTTAGCAATAGTCTTCTCTTTTCTAGGTATGGCATTCCAGCCCAAGGTTATAGTTTATGTAAATGGTGTCAACGCTACTCAAATAGCTGAGTATCTGAATACCAGTAAAATATTCACAGCCTACGTAGGTGGTTCGCCATCTGTTGTTAAGGACTTTAACGCCATTTTTGTAAACACTACATCTCATAGAATCTATTACTCGCAACTGACAGAAAACTATATGCCAGTACTTAACGCTTATCTATCGTCTTACGATTTCCCTAAGGATTATGGAGGAGTTATGGAAACAACGAGAAATACTCCCATTGCTTATGAGATCTCTGGAGTTATAGGAGTTATAGCGTTAAGTAACGGTGTTTTCGGAGTTACCGGTGTTGGTAGTGGGTATTATAGGGATAAATTAGTAGAAAGATTAGCCTCATCTCCTATAAAAGATTACGAATGGGTTTTAGCATTAATGATCTATGAAGTAGTCATAACGTTGATATCTTCAATAGCCGTATTAATAATAGGCGTAATTATGGGTTTCATCCCAGATTTTGGCCTTCCTTTCTTAGGAATTTACATACTATCCACCTTAATGTTCTCTGGGCTAGGTGCTATAATACTCGGTTTAACACCGAAGGAAAAAATAATATTAGCTAACATAGTGTCAAACTTCATTGTATTTCCCTTAATGTTCTTCAGTAATGCGTTCTATTCAGCCTCAATTTTTCCGTCAGTATTAAAAATTATAGCGGAATACCAGCCGGTATCTATAATTAACGACTTAGTGAGGGAGACTTTAGTACTTCAACAATTACCAAACCCAATATACTTAGGTGAAGTAATATTGCTCACGTTGGTTTTCCTCGCTGTGGGATCTAGACTTTTAAGATTAAGAGAAGTCTGACTTATTAAATTTGCTGTCAATACAGCTTGTGATAAACAGTAAGATTATGGCATTTGATATTATTTAACATTCTTATCTTTCTTCCCACTAAAGTTTATGATTTTTAATACTTAGAGGGTGCCACTACGAAGTAGATGAGCAATGTGATGTGGAGGAAGACACCAATGAAACTCACCATTTCATGGGCGGCTCCCTAAATTGGGCTTATGGGAGCTGGACAGACGATGGTTGAATCGTGAAACCCCATGAAAGTCTAGACCCCTTTCCTAGCAGTTTGAGATAAGTTATGGAGGTATTATTAAAAACATTCACACAACACATATCACGACGAGCCATTCGAATAAGATATTTCTCCATGAACTTACCTAGCTAATCAAGTACAGACTGAGGGTACAAATTCATGTATTCTAAAGCCCTTCCTACTGGGAATTCGGTTTATTTAATTATTTATCTAACAGTTTTTCATCGGCTCTGGTTATTTAAACTAAACGTGAAGAACCGTTATTGATAATGCATAAGTTTTTCTCTAGAAAAGATAATTAGTCGGCCCATGGGGGTTTAGTCTTTGTTAAGAATGCCAATATTCCGTTCGTTGCATCACGTGAAATCACTTGGTCTATCAATATCTTGAATGCGTCTTCTAGCTCCTCCTCATATTTAGAATAAAGTATTTTCCTCATATTGGTGAGTGAGGAAGGAGCCATTTGCTTAAGTTTTTCGATTACCTTTCTCCCCTCTTCCTCTAAATTCTCACTGATATAATGAATTAAACCAACCTCCTTTGCCTCATTAGCGCTTAATTCTTCTCCCAGTAGAGCTAACTTTTTAACAGTATCCCAACCCAAAATCTCCTTTCCTAGGGTTAATAATACTGGTGGTAATACACCGATTTTGCCACCTGGAGCAGCAAACCTTGAATGTGGTGATGAAATTACTATATCACTTACCAGTAAGAGTTCCATTGATGCACCGTAAGCTACACCCTCAACCACAGAGATTATGGGTTTCGAGAAGTTTAATAGAGTCCTATACATCTCGTACATTGTAGAGAAGAAAATTATAGCATACTCCCTGTTCTCGTTAGCCAGTTTAAGTTCCTTAATGTCGGCCCCAGCCCCGAAGTTCTTATTTGCCCCAGTTAAAATTACTAATCTTATACTTTTTTCATTGTCAAGTTTCCTAAAAGTATCAATCATGTTATACATTAGTTGTTTATTTATAACGTTATATTTGCCCCCAGTATCCATAATAACTTTGGCGTAATTCTCCAAAACTTCTACGGAAACATAACTCATCAACAATCTTAATATCTCCTCTCTTATATACTTTATTTATTTATTTCCAAAAATTACAAAAATTATTGTTATATCCTTAATCATACTTAAAGGTTTTTTCAATAAAATTTAATAAAAGTATATACATGCTATAAAACTATGTTTATATGAGATAATGTAAAAAAAGTAAGGTGATTTAAGATGGGTGCAGGGGACACGATTAGGGGTTTGTTAAAAGGACTCATTCTTGGGGCATACCTAGGGGTTAATTTCGTTGGATATAAGCTATATGGTCTTGTTAAGGCGATATTCCAGATAGATAAGGACTGGCTAAGTAGGGCAGTAATGGGAATGATAGTATTAAGTTTAATATGGGGTATATTAGGGATCATAGACGCTCTCATGGTTAGACTTCAAGAGGCTTCTTGGGGTTTAGCCCAAGTTTTACCCTTAACAGCACAAGAATACGAAGGGTCGATAACTTTACACGGAATAAGGGACTTGTTTGGTTTTGCACAGCAGTTAATTCTCGCAATTTTTATCTACTTTACGTTCAAGATGCTTAATATACAGCCTAAGGCTAAATGGGTATTTAACTTAGGATTTATATTGTTCAACATCTCCTTCATGCTTTTCGAAGGCCCCATACTTATAACCCCACAAAAAGGTTTTGACAACTATTTCTCCGCAACCGGTTGGTATTATTTAGCCCCCATAGGAATTCCAGGCTATTCCTTATACGTAGTCTCACCGCTCTGGTATATAGGTTGGTTGTTATTAGATGCCGGAGTTTATCTAATGACGGGGTGGTACGTTTACCACTTCTATTTAGCCTCCAAGAACCTAAAGGAAAAGTTACCAATATTCCTAGTCTTTGGTTTAGTTGTAGCAATTTTAATACTTGAAAGTTATTCGGGAGAGGTAGTCACTAGCTTATGGGACTTATTGGCTTATTACAAATTAGTAGGTTATAATGTAATAGCTGACCAAATATCCTTCGTAACATTATGGCACGGGATAGTTTATATTGCATGGTTCCCGGCTGTCGCAGCATTATACTTACTAATACCCACTCTAGCTAACAAACCACTATACAGCGAGAGAATGGGAAGGATATCAGCACTTCTCTATTTGATCTTTGCTACCGGCCCATTAGGGATTCACCACTTGTATATGGTAGATTTGCCGGCCCCAGTAAAAGTCCTAGTAGAGGTACTGACTGAAGGGATCGTGGTACCGTCGATGATGACATTCTTTAACTTATGGGCAACAGCTAAGGGTGCAGATGTGAAGTGGAATATATTAACAGCATTTACAGTCCTATCATTCGCGGGTTCGATATATGGAGGAGTTATGGGAATATCTAACTCAATAATCGCTTTCGATGCAATATCACACGAGAGTATGTACGTTGTTGGCCACTTTCATGCAATGATATTGTTCTCTATAGTCCCTGCAGGCTTTGCAGCATTATACCTCTTAATACCGATGTTGTCGAAAAGAGAGTGGTATTCTCCGAGACTATCTTGGGTACACTTCTGGGGATACCTAGTGGGAACTATTATGGTAGTTTTCGGATATTCATACTTAGGAATTACCGGTTTAATAAGGAAGGAAGAGATATACCCACTCTCTGAAACTTTCATAACTGGTGAGGTAGTTACTACTGTAGGTGCAATCATTGCTGACTTAGCAACAACAGTCTGGCTGGTTAACTTAGTCTTAACACTAATTAAAGGTAGAGTTAGCTACGAAGAAGGGGTAAGTGTAGGTGAGGCTATAAGCAGTGTAGCTATGCAGCTAAGCGGTGATTACGATATTGTAAGTGTCGGTATTCAGAAGGGTGTTTTGCTGGTTAAAGACCAGCTAGTGAAAAGGATAACTACCCATACCTCAGCTCATTAACCTTTTCCCCACCTCTTTAAGTATTTCTTCATTGAAAGGAAACCTTTTTTCCTTATATCTCGAAAACACTAGTTCATCGTTTATATACACATCAAAGATTCCGTTTTTACCTTGCTCAAGCTCTACATTTACCCCCTCAAAATAATTTAAAACATCTCTTGCCAAGTCTAAAGCTCTATCTAAATATCCGCAAGGCCTACAGTAAATAATTTTTACTTTTAATTGCATAATTAAGGAACTTTATGTCCGTTATAAATAATTTTCCATACATATCTTTTCAAAGCGAAATTTATTAATCTTGACATAGTAAGTTAAGCTATGCGTATAGCTGTAACCTATGATAAGGAATTTAACTTAAAGCCATTAGATGAGGCAGAAATAATAGGAATAATCGATGAGGAGAAGAAAGAAGTAGAACAATATGAGAACCCGGGTGTAGGGAGTAAGGAAATGACTATGGATGCAATACTAAGCCTTTCACCAGACGCAATAGTTGTAGGCAAGCAGTTCCTATGCCCCGGTTCATATATGATGTCTTACGGTAAGATAAAGTACATCCCGACAAACTACAAGACTTTACAAGATGTACTTAACAACTTAGAAACATTAAAGAAGAGCATGAGTGATGAATTAGACGAAGAAATGTATGCTGAAGAACACATGCACGAGTAACTAGAATGATTTTTTGACTTATCATTTTAGTCCAAAAACTCAGCTAACTTAACCCCATTCATCATATTCCGTTTTTCACTCTAAGTGTACTTATTCAGCATGAAAAGGGCGTTAGCTCCTCTCTACCTAGGCGGGAGAGATAATGCTCTATTAAGGTGACTGACAGTTAAAAATTTTTATAAATTTTGAATTCTAATCCTTACCCCTAATAAACGGTGGACTTCAGTAATTAACGTGTCTTATTTTTTATTCATTCTGTAATTCCTCAAGCCACTTTTGCCATAATACCCCATTCTCGTCCATTCCGCTTTCAACTTCGTAACCCATACTCATCCATCCAGCCATTCCGCCAATCATATAATAAACTTTCTTTCCTTTCCACAAGTCGGGCATTCCATAAGTTGCGTACCTAGCCCTATTTCCGTGTTCACAGATTACTACTACCTCTTTGTGTTTTATCCTATTAACTAAGACGTCAAGATAATCTAAGGGAACTAACACTGCCCCGGGAATATGGTGGTCTTCATATTCCATTGGAGTCCTAATATCTAACAATAGTACTTCATTTTTCTTTTTTCTCCACATATTTCTAACATTTGATGGGAATACGTCTATTATGTGGGGATAAAAGGGAGATGAGTATTGTTCAATGACTTGCATCTTGTTTCTACTTTAACTTTGTTAAAGTAGCTTAAATTTGTTTCTTTTAATTGTATTTAATTAAATTTACTCGATTCATTCAAATTCTTTTATTAATTCAAAATTTAAAAAATTTTATTTTGGCTTAACAAATCCTTTATCAAAATTTCAAAAATAAAATATAAAAGATATTTAGTATATATTTAATATAGTCAGAAATATCAATATTAAAGAAACATTTAAATCTTCCTTTACTATCTATATTTTAGGGAGTATAAAATGAGCCAAGTAAAAATTTATAAAGAATTAGACCTCACTTCAAGTAGTTGTGCCGGTCCGATAGGTGAGCTATCAGCAGTTATAGATGAACTACAACCGGGTGAGGCTGTAAAAGTTATCTTAGGGGATTCTGGTACAAAGAAGGATATTGAAGCCTGGGTTAAGAAAAGGAACTTAAAGTTAATTGAGTCAAAAGAAGAGGGAGGAAAATACGTTCTATTAATAGGGAAATGAGGTGATTAAATGAAAAGGATCATAATTGCTGGAGGAAATATAGCTGGTACAATAGTCGCAAACAGAATAGTCCAAAAACTCAGCGAGGAGGTTAAAAAGGGAGAGGTTGAGATAGTAGTACTAAACAAATCTGACGAACACGTTTATCTACCCGGCCAACTATTAATGGCTTTTGGGCTTGAAACACCTTCAGAACTAGTAAAGAAGGAGAAGGAATTATTAGACCCAAGAATAAAGTTCTTACATGGAGAAAAGGGAACCATAACTAAAATAGATCCGGCTAACCATACTGTTCACACAGCTGACGGGGTTGCACACAGTTACGATTACTTAGTAATTTCAACTGGAGTAGATTATACATGGGAAGAAATTCCGGGTTATCAGGCAGCTGCACACACTCCATACGAATTTGATGCTGCATTAAAAATGAGGGAGGCATTAGAGAAGTTCCAGGGTGGAACAATAGTAGTTAACACTGCAAAATTACCTCATAGGTGTCCAGTAGCACCTCTAGAAACTACCCTAATTCTCGATGACTACTTGAGAAAGAGGGGAATAAGGGATAAGACTAAGATAATTTATACTTACCCAACTCAAGGAGTCTTCGGAAGACCAATAACTAACAAGTTCATGCTCCATATATTCGAACAGAGGGGAATTGAAGTACACTCACCATTTACAGTTACTTCAGTAAATCCAACGGAGAAGATAATTGAGTCGCAAGAGGGAGATAAGATAAAGTTTGACATGCTTATAGGTGTACCACCAAACATGGGTGCTAAAGTCATCGGGGATTCCGGCATAGGTGATAGGAGGAGATGGGTACCAACTGACAAGTTCACACTGAGAATGAAAGACCATTCCAACGTGTATGTAATAGGCGATGCAACAGATTTACCAGTATCAAAAGCCGGTTCAACTGCAGACTTCGAATCATACGTAGTAGCAAATAACCTAGCTAACGATATTAAGGGTAACTTAGGCATGAAGATGTATGGTGGAGACGTACTCTGTTACATAGCCACTGGAACGGATCAAGCTACTTACATTAGGTTCAGCTATACGATGAACGAAAGTCCACCACCACCATCATACATACATTGGTGGGGCAAAATAATGTATAACAAGATGTACTGGACTGTAACAGCCAAAGCGGTAGTCTGAAATGAAGATCGGAATAATATTAGGAAGCAACGAGAGGAGTAAATTAACTTATGCAGCAATGTCAGCCGTTATTTCCTCATCCCTCGGCGATGAAGTTTACGTCTTTGTCACGATGGATGCTGTTAAGGCCTTTACAAAGAATCCAGAAGTCAAAGAGGAAGACGTAGCATCTAAAGTAATGAAGGAAAAGGGGGAAGAAGACTATCTAAGCTTATTTAAGAAGGCTAAGAAAACAACAAAAATTTACGCTTGTTCTTATGCTTCTAAACTTTTTGGTTACACTAAGGATGATTATAACGAGTTAGTAGACGATATAGTCGGTATAATGAGCTTTTATAATGACGTGGAAGGCGGACAAATAATCAGCGTGTGGTGAAATATGCAGAGTGTAAACATAGATAAGTTAATGAATAAGATCGATGACAAAAAGATTGAAGAACTAGGCAAACTTTTAGATCACCTGCCCACACTCAATGAAACTCTGGCTAAAGTAAATGAGTTGAAAGAAAGTGGAGCTCTTGATGCTATAATAAACATGGGTTACCTTTCAAAGACTTTAAAAGATATGCTCAATGACGAGGCAATACAGTCACTCGGGAGCATTATATCATCGCTCCTAGAGTTCGGCAAAATAGTAAGCGAAGAAGACGTGTTTGAAAACCTTAAAGATCTAGTAGACAACAGTGCGACACTTGCTGACGTAGTGAAAAGGCTAAAATCCATGAAAGAAGATGGCACACTCGATGTCCTAGTTAATTCAGCATATACGTTAAAGACTTTAAAAGACATGCTTAATGATGAAGCTATCCAGACTTTAGGTAAATACGTGTCAAACTTACTCGATCTGGCTAAGGAGTTTGATGACGAGACAATAAGTCAGATGAAGCATGTAGTTAAAAAAGTAAGCACTATTAATCACGTGTTAACAAAAGTTGAGGAGTTGCAGAATACTGGTGCTATGGATGCCTTAATGGACAGCGCCTATGCGTTAAAGACTTTAAAGGACATGCTTAATGACGAGGCAATGCAGAACTTAGCAAAATATACCTCAAACTTACTCGAACTACTAAGGGAATTCGACGAGGGTACAATAACCTCACTTAAGAGCGTTATTAGAAGGGTAAGGACGGTAGATTCGGTTTTAGTTAAACTTGAAGAGCTTGAGAGTAATGGCACTCTCGACGTAATATTCAACTTAGCTTACGGTGCTAAAACCCTTAGGGATATGTTAAATGATGACGCAATAGTAAGGATTGCCGGTTATCTGTCCACGTTCCTTGAAGCTTATCCTAAAGCAATGGAGTTCTTTAATATCGCACTCGGTGATGTCCCATACAGGATAGTAAAGGCTATAAGTTCTGAGGAAGTTAAGAAGACTCTCGAAAATCCGCCTCAAATAACTTTAGGCGGTATCATTAGGCAACTATCAGACCCCGATGTGCAAAGGGGTCTAGGAGTAATGTTTACCATCCTAAAATACATAGGTAAAGAATTTTCTCCTTAATTTTAGCAAAAGTTAAAAAACTAATTTTTTCTTAGAAGAATTTAAAAGACATAAAAATAACCTTTTTTTAGTGATAAATGTGGATATCTTTGAAAAGTTTAGGAAAAACCTTGAGGTTTATAAATCTTTTGGCCTCAACCCGCTATCGTTAGCGACTGGGTGTGCAGTAAAAGTGGACTTAATAGAAACAGTATACCCGGCCCTAGAAAGGTTGAGAGAAGAGTTAGAAAAGCATAACATAACGATACTACCGAGGGAGGACGCTGATATCTTTATGAGCAGAAAACAAATGACTATTAAAAGGTTGATTAACGGTGGTGAGTTTGACGCGGATAGGGCTATAAGCTTAATCCAGGTAAATCAAGAGACTGCAAGTAACCCACATGCTTTCGCGGAATTCCTATTTAAGACCTACACCTCTATCAAGACAACAAGGAAGTTGACGATAGGGAAAGGGCATTCAATAGTCACTACTAAGAAAGAAGGTGAAGTAGCAGTACTTGACTTATTTAGATTAGACGGTGAAAAGGAGAAAAGCTATACCGTTGCGAATAACGACACAATCCAAATAGTAGACCCCATGGACAACCCGGGCTCGGAAGTACAAGTTGATGTCGCAATATCTAATTCCTTAAATGACTTATTCACTAAAGGGGTGTACCAAGACTTACTAGTAATCCCAGTAGTTGACGCACCAAACGATGAACTCAAACAGAAAATCCTCTCTAATTATTACTCCTTTACTAAAAGATATGGAATGGAGCTGAGAGAGGAGGTGCAGCCTGATACGAAGACCCTAATGATGGGGGCTACTGTAGTTGGAAAAAGTGATCACGAACTACCAACTTTCTATAACAAAGTAAATGAGAACTTTGTAATAGTCACTTCAAGATTCTTTGGTGAACTAACCCCGATAAACGTCCACCTTTGGGTTTTGGCAGTACCGGAATTAATTGATTTAATGGAGAGTAAAGGGATTTTGTTTTCAAAACTTGAGAGCGTAAAGGAAAAGGCGTTGAAAGTGATGTCTAGACCAAATATTCACGTGGCAAAGGTCATTTATAATTACTTACCACCTTATGGTGGGGAATTTGACGAAAAGAAGCACATAGCCATGACTACTGACGTTACTGGACCGGGAATTTTTGTAATTAAGGAGTTCGCTGAGAAGGCTGGAGTTAATGTTGAGCTCGAGGAGATCCCCGTTATTGATAGGGAAATATGTGAGTTCGCTACAGAGAACTTCATAATTCCTAATTCTACTATAGGTACTAATGGCGCTATTGTCATGTTTATACATAAAGACGTTGCGGAGCAATTAGTTGACGACTTAAAATCTGTAGGGGAAGAACCGATGATAATCGGGAGAGTTACTGGGAAGGGTGACGGAACTGTATACGTGCCACAATACGTTACTAGGTTGATAAGGCGTGATAATGTATTAAAACAGTTTAAGGTAAAAACTTTTTAACGAGAGCGTTTAAACACTCATTATGCGTATCGGTCTGGCAGGATTAGGAATAATGGGATATAGAATAGGGGCTAATTTAGCAAAGGCCGGTAAACTAGACCTAGTCTGGAATAGAACTGTTGGAAAGGCGGAAATGTTCAGCAAAGAGTACGGCATAAAATATACCACAGACCCTAAGGAGTTAATAAGCTCAGTGGACATGTTAATAACGATGCTCGCGGACAACGATGCCGTAAAGAGCTTCCTCACACCCCTAATACCTTACGCTAAGGGAAAGATAATAATCGATATGAGCACAATCTCCCCCTCACTTTCAATAAGCATTGCAAACGAAGTCCACAAGAACGGTGGTTATATGTATGATGCACCGGTTATTGGTACTTCTGTATTTGCAGAGCAAAAGAAGTTGACAGTACTTTTGGGTGGGCCTGCAGAAAAAGTGGATGTTGTGAAAGATGTCTTAAAGGAGACTGCCTCAACAATAATATATATCGGCGGTAACGGTAGTGGGCTCTATGCAAAACTGGTTAACAACCTCATGGTAGGTGTTTATGTTGCAGCTCTTGCGGAAGCTTATAACTTTGGTATGCAAGCTGGGTTAAAGCCGGAAGACGTTCATAAAGTCTTAGCCCTATACGGTAGTGCTAGATCTCCTACTTCTGAATTAAAAGTCCCTAAGATGATGAGTGGCGACTACTCTACACAATTCGCTACCAAACACATAAGGAAAGACTTAGAGATAGTTAATGATGAGGCAAGGAATTTGAAGGTAATAAACCCATTATCCTCACTTGCCCTACAGCTTTACAGGATGGCTGAAGCAATGGGGTATAGTGAAAGTGATTATGTGTCTGTCCTAGAGGTTTATAGGAAAGGGAACGTGAAGGCTAAGTAGAACCGTGCGTTAAGTCAGGCTTAAAATCTCCTCTTTTCCAGTTATCTTTTTTCTACCCCTAAAACCCTCTTCCGCATAGTGCCAATACATTATGTCCTCCTCATCAATTTTCCAACATAAATACGCGGGCCTATCATTGATAACTGCGGGGAAGTCCACTAACCCCATGTCAACGTCCCTTACTATTATCCCCTTTCTGGTGAGCTCTTTGATTATCCTATCCACTTGAATTGTATAGTTTAATATCTCCTCCTTATTCCCCATCATCAAACTCTCCTCAACCTTATATTTTATCTTCTTTATTTCAATGAGTTTTTGTTTAACCCATGGTAATAACTCCCTTGCGCTCTTTAAGTCAAAATAGGGATATTCCACAATAAAATATCTCCGCGGTAGAATAAAAAGTGTGAGTTATATACATACATACACACTCTTTACAAAAATTGGGCATCGTCAAGTTCTAGTCCCTTGAGAGGGATATTGTTTTCCTCCTACAGTCCCATTAGTCTAGGGAGGGTGTTGATAATATGACTAGTAGTAGTCTCGAGGGAGTGAGCTTGTAACTGTAAGAGCAATTCGTGTTGATAATATGGCTAGTAGGAGGGAATTAGGAAAAAAGAGATATAAGGCTTATCCGTCCCTTCACGGCCTTGCCTACCCCTACTGCCAGTTTCGAATAGACGGCGGGAATAATGAGAAGGAAACCCTTGAGGGTGGGGGGCTTTTGAACCGTGGTATAGACAACTGTCTATGTAGTACCCTGGCAGAGGTTTAAAAAGTTGTGTTACAATATTATCACGTGAAAAACCATGAGGGAATTGGATTTAGATGAATACTTAACTTTAATGGCTTTAGGAGTTTACTAAGCTACCGAATATACTGTCGTTTGTAGAGATAAGCATTTTTGCCTTACAACTCTTAATCCAACTAACTACTTCACTAACCTCTTTTTCACTCAGATGTGCTTCTGGATCTTCAATTATCAAGAAATCCCCCTCAGTAGCCGTGGTAATATAATACCTAAGTGCTAATAAGCTTAAGATGTTTGAAGGGGCGTTATGGAGCGGGAGCGTATCAACGTATACCGTGCTCTCCTCATTATTAACCCATATCTTATGTCCGTTAATTACGTCAGAAAACCCTTGAGGCAAAATCATCCCGTTGATAAAATCAGCAGCTATTCCGAAAGCCTTAGGTATACCCGGAGCACCCTCGTACTGAAATACTAGGAACTTATAAAAAGCGTAAATCAGCCCGGCCCTAGAAGAGGGGATTATTTTAGGCTTAAGCTTTTCAAGAGAGGAGAAGTAAAAAGAGTCGACGTCGAAGTTTGCTTGAATACCAGAACTCTTAATTTCGGGTTTCTCTTTTAGCTCAACCTTTGCCGCTATACTAGAAGGTTGAATGCTCCCCTTAACGAGTAAGCTCCTCATCTCTATTTCGAAACTAGCAGTAAACCAAATTTTTGCCACTTCTAGTTCATTCTTTAAGTTTTGGATAAAGTACCTCTCAAAGTTCTGCCTCCACCCCTCCACCGGATCCCCCTTAATAAAGCCGTAAAGCCTCGGTATTCCGTAAATTCCCTTTATTAAATAGTATGTAGTCCTATCAATGTAATACTTGCTTTCCCCCTCAGCGTAAAGCACCGTATTTTTACTGGTATCCACCTCCGTCAGCTCATTCCCGACTTTTACTCTAATGAGCATGGGAGAAAATGGGATAGTGGGCTTATATAAATTTCTAAGAAAGAAGGAGAGGGGAGGAAAACGGGAAGAGAGCTCACCTTCTTTTCCTCATAGCTATAATGCTTAACAAGAGTAAAATAACGAAGAGAGCGAGAACAATACCATTAACTGAAGCCCCATTATTTCCTAGAGGTACACTGGCTTTATTTGAAATTGTTTTAGGGAAAATTAAAACCGGCAAATTAGGGCTTATTTGAGTGTAGAAATCGTCATTACCGACCGTAACCCACGAAAATCCATCCTTATATATCGTCATTAGATTATCCGCAGATTCCTCAGTATCCGATCCAAAAGTGTATAGGTTTGAAAGTGTTATCCTACTACCGTTGGGCTGAAATGTTATATATAGTAGCGTAACCTATAGCCTCATTATATTTTATTACTTCTCCAACAAGTTTCGAAGAAACGTTGATTACCCCGTAATCCGCTACCCCTATCGGCGAGGGTAAAGAAGAATGTAAGTAAAATACGTTCACTGGGATTTCCGTAACGTTCATAGTTACACTCGCCGTTGTATCGCTTACGTTATTAAGAGCAACTACGTAATAAACTCCAGTGCTAAATGGGCCCTACAATTCCTACCACATTGTCGCCTACAGTGTAATAAATAGGTGTACCATGAGTGTTATTATGGAATAATTGGAACTGGGACGAATTAAAAACCATAACTGTAAGAGGGACGTTAGAGGTTATATTAAATGCAATATACTGTCCGTTGAATACCGCGACTTTACAATATTCATAATAATGGTAAGGGAGTGTTATCATAAAATTAATCGTATAAACCATGGAATGTACAAGTGGGGTGAAGGAGAGGATGATAAAAAATAACGGGCTTATCCAGGCCCTCATCATTGACTTAAAAGGTTCTGACTTTATAATAAATAGGGAAAAGAGAGCTAGCACTGGCCGACGTATACGACGGCAACTAGAATAGTAGCTCCGTCATTAAGACCAAGACTCAATGAATATGTAGCGCCTTGCTGGAACGTGTAACCAGAAGTGTTCGGGAAATATATTGTCACATTATTTATCCCCGGTTTAAGAGTTTTCATCACGCCATAACCCTGTGATTCATAACCCACTATCGCAATACTAATAATTTGCACATTTGCGTTAGAGCGCAAAGTTAATACCACTTTTA
Source organism: Sulfolobaceae archaeon (assembly GCA_028277025.1). The sequence continues at coordinate 1,309 of JAPYVG010000008.1, read as the reverse complement.
CTGTACCATTAGGTAAAGTGCACATAGTTCCAGTCCCTACTTGGATCACTGTCGGCGAGCCGAAATATTCCTCCATGTTAGCTACAACGCTTATTTGTTCGCCATTACTTAACGTAAGTATAATAGTATAGCTCTGCAGATTACCCAACTCCTGTTGCGTCACGGAATTAAATGTGATGAATACTTCATTCTCCCCTGGGAGTAAAGTATTAGGAGTTATGTTCGTACTGGATATCGAAGTACCACGAATAGTGGCGGAAGTTATAGTTATCTTTCCCGTAGAGTTCAAGGTGATATTAGCTATTAGTTCATCGTTGTAGGGATTATAACATAAAGTCCCCCCTAGCGGGGTTATAGCAACTCCACCACTAGCAACTCCACCACTGTAGTGCATAACGAGGAAAACTGCTAGTACTGCAACTACTATAGCTATAATACCGCCCACAGCACCTACTATAATTTTGCTGGACGACTTTTTAGGACGATAAGGTGTAAATTGGTAGCCACACCTTTGGCAAAACAGTGCATCGTCCGGATTGGGGTAACCACACCGTGGACAGATCTTAGTCATGGTTCAACTCTAGTTGTAGAGTTTAATAAAGATTTCTTAAGCTACTACAATCAACCTACTAAATATACTACTGAAAAATTACCGCTTAGAGGCCCACACGCAATTTTATCGGATTTCCATTACTCGTCAACAGTTTAAGCATTACTTGTTTTAGACGTTCACTATCAGTAGTAGCTAGGTGAAAGAAGGCACTTTATAAACTCTCCCTCAGACTGGGAATGTTAAGTAATTAATATCCACGCCACGCTGAACTTAATGAATTAGCTCGACGTCTACGTAGTCCTTCACTGCCAAGAAGTCCTTGTCCTTCGTCACTAGCTTCTCGTTATAAGCTTTAGCTGTTGATGCTATTATCAAATCTAAATCAGCTATCAACTTACCTTTGCCCTTCAGCTCATAATACAACTCAGCATATTCTACCGCTACCCTCTCGTCGATCGGGTAAATAATGTAAATCTCCTCCAACTCCTTAAGGACTTCAGACCTCTTCTCCTTATCTAAAACTCTTAACACTTCCATTAAGGAAATAACTGAAATCGAATCCCCTGGATTAGCAATTCTTCCCCTTAGGAAATCTATTAAAACTGAAGTGTCTATTAACGTCATACTCTGAACTCCTCGTGCATTTCCTTATGGCTCTCCTCTATTCTTTTAATATCATCCTCGCTCAGTATCTCCCTTAACCTCGTTAAACCCCTCTCCGCCCTTTTTTTCTTGTATTCATTAACTAATAAGAGC
>JAPYVG010000059.1 GCA_028277025.1 Sulfolobaceae archaeon | reverse complement strand
TAAAAGCTTCAGTATAGTAAAAATTTAATTTTATCAAATTTTAAAAAATAAAAATATCAGATAATAGATAAAATATGATGGTAAGAAGTTCACAATTTATACAATAAAAGAAGGAAAATTGGTAAAATGGCTCTGGATAATTTTAAGGGTCTTACCTTGCACTAAATTGGTGCATATGAAATTATACTAACTTTTAGTGTATAATAATACTCCAACGAAGGGATGTTAAATTAGTCGTCTTAATTTCGACGTTTTAGACATCAAGTTGTCCAAGATCAAATACTTGTAGCATTGCCTTCGTTATCTAAAGCAAGAATGGTGCTCTCATTAATAGGATGATAAAGTTTCGAAAATAAAAAGAGAAATACAGCGTTAGTTTATAGAAATGTAACAAGGTATTAGAGGATATAAGTATTAAAGTATTTAATACTGGCTAGATAAAAAGCTTATTTATTTTAAATATTTAAGAAAAATTATAGAGTTCTTAGATTAATAATTAGAATGAGATTATAGCTAAAGATTGAGTAATCTTATGGTAAAATACTATGTAATAGTGCATTCCAACCGTAACTAATATTTCATGTCCAAGAATGTCGTTTAAATTTATCGGAATTGACCAGCCAGGATTAAAAATTACCCCTGACGATATTATTCTTTCTCCTTTTAAATTCAAGCCTGTTACTTTACTAGCAGAAAAAATGCCAATAAATGGTTTTTTACCTATCTTTTCCGTCAAATTTTTGGAAATTCTCATAGAAATAATTTTGACTATATTTACAGTTTCAAAAGGGATATAATACGCTGATAATACATTATATAATGGCTCAGGTACTTCTAACTCGGTGTTTATATTCTCTATGTTTTTCCTATCTAATATGAAGAATTGGGCTTTATTTAAATCATAGCTTGATAAAAAAGGTATATAGGATGATACCACCCTTAACGAAGGACTAGAACTAGCTTTATTAAGCTTATCTATAGCTTCTTTTACAATTCTTAATATATCTTCAGAAGGTTTGCTTGACTTAAGTTGGATTTCCATTATTTATATTATCACCTAGTAGTTTTAAACACAAACACCACAAAATGCAACGCAACCCGGTGCTGTACCAATTCTTACCTCTACTCTTGTCCAAGGTTTTGTACCACTCTTCTGAAGTTGTTCAATTGCACTACCCTCGGCCGGATAATAATTATTATTAGAGTCAATCTAGTGCATATGAAAACCTTCATCCTTTAAATTCTGAGGCATTTTAAAGCCATATTTTTCTGCCACACTAAAAGGGTCTTTTATAAACTCTGCTCTAAGTTGAGGGGATGCTGCAAGTTCTCTATCTAATTCAAATAAGGGTTTAAGATCTAATTTAGCTATTTCTTCGAGTACCATTTTTGTTTGTTCTTTCTAATTTTTTTCTTCTTCTCCATCTTAATCGCCATAATAAATTATGTAATAAACAGCTTTTTTCTCTCTATAAGCATGAAAATTTTTAAATATGCCTAGTCTAAAATATGCTTAATCTTAGCAAAGTTTATTACTAATATTACTTAATTTAACCAATTATTAAACTCCTACTTATTAACATAGAATGCTATTCATTACTAATTAAGATAAGGATAGAATGCCTTAAATATAAAAAATTGTGCGTGTAGTGCCAGATAATAATAAGTTTTCTTTAGCATATGAAAGGAGTTAGATGAATATTTTGACAAGCTGAAATCAATCGTTTTGATGTTATGATATTAAATTACTCGAAATTCCATATACACACCAGTAATATGTTAAAATTTTGTTTCATAGAACTAAAAGAAGAATTTGAAAATCCAGTTACAGTAGGGAGTACCTGAGGAGTTTTCCGAGACTTATTCCAAGCATTGATAGCTTCTTCAAAGACGGTAATTTATTGATTATAGTAGAAGCTAATTTATAAATTTCCTAATAACTACTATTCGTCATGCTAAGTCAATTAGAGAAGTTATTCCTTACGGATCATGTTAGATTCGCATTTGAGATTTACGACTCAAGGTTTGATAAGGAATATACTGAATTTAAGACGACTAGGGAAGGTTATTTAATGATATACAGAAAATTTCATCCACCAAGAATAATTCTTCACGCAGATAAGGAGTGCACTGCGAGGGAATTACTTTCAATATTAAAGAACGAGGAGAGTAAATTTGTTCTATTCATAGAACCAAAATAGTCACGGCTACTAAACTTTCCTAATATGAAAATTTATCCAGAAATATTAATGACTTGTGATAAACCTAACGTGTTCAGAAAAGAAAACGTGAGAAGACTAGGTATTTAAGAATAAGGAGGAGATTTTTCCCCTTTACGGTCAAGGTCTGAGTAATATAATACTCCAATTACTAAGCGAAGACAAAACTACTGCATATGGATTGTTTCTAGATAACCAGCTAGTTTCAGCAGCATATACATGGGTTGAGTTAGGGAACGTTGCTGTATTAAGAGGGTCTTAACTAAAAGGAGGAATTTAGGAATATGGGCTTAGCTACTTCAGATGTGTCAATGCTAACTGAAGACCTTACTAAAAGAAGTAAGGTAGCCTCTTTGTATGTAAGAGAAAATAAAAGTCCCGCAATTCATGTATCAATGCTGTTCATGAAGACTAGGAATATTAAAGTAATAACTAAATAATGATTATCTTTTTATGAGGGATATTTAATGTGTTATTCACTTTTTATTAATATCTTCATATGATAGGTAATAACGGGAATAATAAGATATAATTAAAACCATAAGAATTGATAGATTTAACAATTTCGTCAAATAAATTACATTATAACTTTATAAGCTTTCTACATTAGCTTGATACTAGACAATTATTCTGACTACTTTTGACTTCTAATAATATTAAGACGTCTCAATATTACTTTCTATATTGCACGCACCTTGTATTATGATGAATGCAAATAATGTGGCAACCACGGATCTTTAGGTTATTGAACTTAGTAACTTATATTCAAGGATCAGAAATTGCGAAATTTTTATAATCAAGCAAAAGGCCTGCTTTTATTAGTACCGTTTGTCCCTACACTTTCATTTCAATCATTTTATGTTCATTCATGATCGGGTGTAGGGACTTAGCCCTCAACCACCTTTTGGGTGGGTCATGGGACTCCTTCGAGCCCAACGGCACGGGCTCACATCTCTGCAATCACTCTCACCCTTTTGGGCATAGCCCACATCGGTGTGAGAGATCATCATTTATTAACAAAAGTTTGTTACAAACAAATATATAAAAAGATTTCTATCAACGTGAAAAAGGATTCAGCCCTTCGCCTATTATATTTTCTTCAATTTCTGGAACCCATAAAGCCCTACACAATATTTGCTTGCTTAAGATATTCACGCTAACAACTTTTTGTAAGGCTGAAAAACAAAGGTCTTTAGCAACACAAATTTCTCCTCCGTCCGAAGGTTTTGCACTTATTTCATCGAAAACATCAGACTTTACTATTAAATCACCACTAAAGCCCGTATCTATTAAAAACAATTCTTCAACGTTCTCTACTGTAAGCTTAACTCTCATTTGGTGTATAATTCTGCAGGAGCTATTATTCTAATTTTTTTTTTCCTTCTTTCATTTTTTCTTTTGCGAAATTATAAGCCTCATCTTCACTGCTAAATACTCCCAAAACGTTACCAACATCGTCGACAACTAATATTCTCATGAGATAAATTTTGACTTGATAGCTAAAAGTTTTACATTACTAACTAGTAACTTTCCATTATTATTAATTTTAAAATAATAACAGGAATTATATATTCTTATCTGTAATGATTTAATAGAAGTAAAATACTCAATTTATTTAATAATACTTGGAATAACTATGTTTTATCTGAAGTACTCACAAGAAAATAAAAGTCTGCAGTGCGAGCACGGACTAAAATGGAATAACATAGAATTAGCCCATGCTGAGAATATGTAACATTAATCATTATAAAGTATAACTAGTTTTCACACAAGGTTTTTATGCTGATCAAGACTGTAACGCTTCTACGTAACTACTCGTTATTTTTAATCTAAATATCGTTTTGACAAGTTGTGTTTATATAAGTGTTTCCCTCTACCAGCCCCAATGGGTGACTGTGTATGATCCCTTAGTCTGTGGTGGAATTAAAAGTAAGGAAAAGTTACGCCACGGGTAAACACATATGTAAAGCAATATAATCTAGAACATCATCATTTTTAAGTAATTCTTCCACACTTGTCGTCACATTTACTATAAATCTTGGATCTGCTTTAGGGTTCTTAACTTTCCTATTTTTAACAAGTTCCTTAAGGTATTCATCAGTGTAAGAAATCCACTTTTTAATTACAGCCTCTATGTCGACTCTACTTACCCTAGCTTCTTAGCAATTTGTTTTACTGGTCTATTCTCGCACCTCATTTGCGCGATTTTCTCCTCAATCTTAGGATTCATGACTTTCACTATAGCCGCCGGCTAGATTTGAACCCCGGACAACCGGATGTTTAAGACGTTAAATTGACCGTTTCAATTTAACGCGATTTGTTAAAGGCATAACAATATACGTTATTTTATTATTTCAATGAATATCTGATTTTCACATCTACTGCGCATAACACGTTAAACCGTTAAACTCCCCAGTTTACCATATCTGCCAATCAAGCCGTTCTTTTATTTTTGTACCTATAATGTAACCAAGTGCACCAAAGAGTATACTTAGAATTAGGGACTCGATCGCTATAATTGGGTTTAAGATAAAAAGGGGTGACGCAAACTATTAGGAGGCCCATAAGGAAAAGCCCTGAAATAATTGAGATTATATCAGTTCTATCTTCTAAAGGTTGGAAATATCCTAAGGCCCCCATAAATATTATAAGGATTGAAATCCACGAAATTATAAACTGGTTAAAATCAGGTGGAGAAAATACTAGAATTGTGTTGTTGGTTTGGAACAAGCTATTTACAAATAAATGGGGTTAAGGGGGCGGAAAGCCTCGCCTCTCTGCGGTAGACCTATAAAATCGACTCCTTAAAAATAAATCTATTGTATTAATAACTATTTTCACTAACTTAAATAGAAAATCTCTTAGATCGAATAAATCACAATAATCACTCTAGTATTTCTTAGACTATATTTATTTAAAATCTTAGTATTGAGGATATTAGAAATGCATAAATTCATAATATAATATATATCTACCTATTGAAAAAGACTCTATAGTTAATCAATAAACTCTTTTTTTTTAAAGAAATCGAAAATCAAACTGTAAAAAATTTAAATTGGCATACTAAGATATTATAACGAGTTAGAAATGTACAGCACAGAAGTAATAATGGATGCCCCTATTTCGTTCGTGAGAAAATTCCTTATGGATCCTTTGTTTGTTAGTGGAGTTAGTGGACATATTTCCATTTTAAAATTTAAGGATAAACAGAAGGGCGAGTATCTCATGGGAGATAGAATTAGGGAATTATCAGCACCCACAGACGAGTTCATAGCTCTGTACATATTACTGAGAACCACAAAAGACTTCAAATACGCTGAAGGGATTTTCAAAGGGCCAATAGTTGATATGCAAAGTATAAAATATTCTGGTATGTCTGATGATGGAAAATTGGAGTTTACAATAGAATTTGTGCCAAAAAGTCTAGGAAATACTCAGACAAAGCTATACATTGGAACGAATGTAAAGTATAACGATTCACTATTAGATAAAATATTAGGAAGGACAGCTGTTGATTTCGCAAAGCATATAGTAGAAGACCATTTCGCGACTTATGCAAGAGTATATTTCCCATCGTTATATGGAGACATTATTAAGAGTATAACTGATAAAGAGAAGATGACACAAGGATTATCGCTAACACCATCATTTGAATTCAGTGGAGATGCTACTAGTATATTAAGTAAGATTAACGAGATTGTATCTCAGCTAGACTTAGGTCTCATTAAGGTAAACTTCAGTAAAGTAAATTGTAATATTGTAATTCAAAATAAGGAAATGAAAAGGGCTATTTGCAAATCCGATAGTAATGTAAAAGTGGGTTTTGAGGCATTATCTATGATAATTTCCGCCAAAGGACAAGGTAAGATGGAAGTGTACTCAGTGAAGTTGGAAGATCTAATTGATACCTTATATACATTAGCTTAATGCCTTATATGAGAGATGCGATCTCGAATTTTTGAATACTACTCAAATTATTGTGAATAAAATTCATAATAAATTAGGAAATAAAAATTATTTCTCCTTGATGCTGATATATCCACTGCTACTATAAATCTATCGCAATAATTGTAGGAAGAAGTAGATTACTGGAGATACTAAATAACTAAAAAGATGGTTTATATTATTTATGTACTATGTAATAAATCATTGAAGGATCAACAAATACCACGAGCTTTCTGTTATAGGTAAAATAATTATTTGGATCCAATTCAATCATTCCATCACTACCTTGTTTAAAAACGTCTCATTCTTCGACATACAATGTTAAATATTACGTAATTTGAACTATTGCTAGTATTAACGATTAAAATTGTATCATTAATTTTTCTCATCTAATTACATCAGAAAAATGGTAAAGAAATAATGATGCTCAATTATCAAAAAATTTGAAAAAGATTTCATAAAATCCTGGAACTCATATGATATAGAATATTTGTTAAATTTTTACCCAGACGATCTAGTTAATATACACTCGTGTGAACACTCTAGAATAATTAAGAGGAAAGAACACTTAAAAAATCTAAAAGTTTTAAAAATCCCTGGTTATAAATCTAAACTAATGTGACATGGAATGACAACATAGGGTTCGGCGAATGGAGGGGAAATCAACTTTTGATGGCGGGCGATAGGAATTAGAAATTCGAAATAATGAGTGTAAATATATTAATTATTGACAAGGAAAAGGGATTGGTAAAAGAAGAAAGAGTATATTACAATATATTATCGGTTTTAGAACAAGTTGTGTAAAAACCTGGAGGTGAAGTATAAGGATGAATGAATTATCTAAATCAGTCCTTTTCTCTTCATTACCTTCGTTTATCTCTTCACTTGAGGCTACAATGATATTGATGGTCATTCCATTAATAGCTAAAGATTTTTCAATATCATATGTAAAAGCCTCAACTCTATTGTCAATTTATATAGTGACTGAGGTCTTACTTTCCATTCCATTTTCACTTTTAGCAGAAAAAGTTGGAGTAAAAATGGTCTTAATATTAGGGACAATGATAATGGCTTTATCGTCTTTTCTCATAATTTTTTCTAACTCTTTTCTACTTATACTCATTCTTAGGATTTTTCAGGGTGTTGGGGCTTCAATGGTTCTTCTAACGTCTTTGTCTTACGCCAGTCTTATAGGCTCGGATGAGGAGAGAGGGAAAATGATAGGGTTAAATCACACTATAGTTAGCCTGGGTTACGTTTTTGGCTTACCCCTTGGAGGAATAATTGCTGAAATTAATTGGAAATACTTATTCGCGATAACATCGGTTCTTTCCTTTATCTCACTGTTCTTAATACTATCCCTTAACGAGGTACATGCAAAGTCGGGATTAGGGATTAATATAATTTATACTTCGCTAATATTCGACGGTATAATCTTAGGACTATATTACCCACTGTTCTTATTACTATCCTTAGTAGGTCTAGTTATGACTTTGTGGAAAATAAAGTTAGGTAAAGTATTTTATTTAACTAGTCTTTCGGGCTTTTTACACTCAATTACAAGGAATATGATAGCCGCCTTCTTTGTATTTTATTTATACTCCTTACATTTACCTGCCCTAATCATTGGCTCGTTAGTTCTCCTTTACCCTCTTTCCTTTACATTTGTCTCATTTTACGCTGGTAAGCTTCACGATAAGTATAAGTTAAGGGTTGCGTCTTTCGGTTTTGCCTCAATGGCCTTATCCTCCTTGTCTCTTTTCCTCAACGTCATTCTGGGAGAATTTTTACTGGGTGCCTCCTCTGGAATTGCTACTACTTCAAACACCGCTTATACAATGTCTTCAGTTAGGAATAAGGATAGAATAGTAGCCTCTGGAATAAGAAGCGTTCAAGGGGTCGTAAGTAATACTATAGGGTTAATTATTGCCTCATATTTCAGAGCGTTCTTGACTCCTTACGTCGAGACTACAGTCCTTCTGAACTTAGCGTCACTTCTTATCTTAGGTATTGTAGTCTTTTTCCAGGCAAACACTTAGTAAAACTTTATTCGTGTAAAATATATTTATATTGTCGATATTTTAAGGGTGGTATTCATTATGGTTGAGAGAAGAAAGATCATTTTTGGTCCTACAAAAGAGATATCAACTTTAAAATATCTCTTGCTCCACCTATTAGTTGATGGATTACCATCAATTATAGTATCTATTTTAGCCTATGATATTATTTATAATTTTTCGCATAGCTTCATATTATCCGCTACCTTAAGCGCTCTAATATTTTCGACATTAAGTGCGGCATTATCCACTTACCTTGACAGATATCTTATGAGGCGCGGGATAAGACCTCTTGGAATAAGGAGAAAAGAAGCTAGAACTAAGTATATAATTTCTCCGGAGAGCGGACAACCTATTGATGAAAAAGTGATTAAGAGGTATGAGAAAGCGTTAGAGTTTTCAGATAAGAAGTCAGAAAATTATGTGGCAGAGTTAGCAATGTTGGGTATGATGTATTTGCAGAATGCTGTAGCTTATGATAATAAAGACCTCTACTTGAGGGCTAAGGAGTATCTGGCAAAGGCTGAGGAGGCTATGGAGGGGAAGAATGTAAGCTTTGAGACCAAATTATTGGTTGATAATTTAAAGAGTAAGATTGAGACGTATAAGTATCGTTTCGGAGAAAGATAAAGGCTTAAACGTACAGATTGTATTAATTATTGTTACCAAATCCTTACTCTTTTGGTAGTTATTCTTATCGAGAAAACTGTCCGAAATTATCAGCAAATGTAGTTAAGGTGCCGCCGCGGGGATTTGAACCCCCGCACAACCGGTTATCTCACCCGTTAATCCTAACAAATCGCTACACTCTTCATTGAGGGATAGGCTCGTACGTTTTAAGAGGACTACTAAGACAGTTAAATAGGAGCATTAGTACCATGATGTACTACATAGTCCTAGTCTTGTGGGAGAGAATGTTAATTCCAGAATTTGTAGGTTAATTACGACACTATCTCCAGACTGTCGTAACTTCGGCAAAAATATATTATTATAGAGTAAGATCAGAAAAAACTTAATATAATATACATTTTCTACATATTCCTCTATATTCTAAATACAGTATCTTTATTAAACATATATGAAATAATGTATCCAAGTAAAGATGGAAATAAGTTCTAAAGTTGAATACATAATAGAGAAAAACTTAATACCCAAAATAAAGTTCATTGTTTCTAATATTGAGATAAAAATTGAAAATAGTGAGTTAAAAGATAAACAATTCAAAGATTTTCTAAAATCGTATTATAACTTTTATGATAGTTCCAAGATAGATACCATTTTTATTATTGAAGTTAA
>JAPYVG010000007.1 GCA_028277025.1 Sulfolobaceae archaeon | reverse complement strand
GGTTTCCATGTGCTCACCCCAATTAACTCCCGTGCTCACCCTAAAAAAGTATTACCATCAACGTTCTATTAATAAAGCACAAACAATTCAAATAATTCATTTTAGATTAACAAAATTGTTGTCCACATTGATAGTGTCGTCACTTGCTTATTTATATTTCTATAATTTTTAGACTTTATATAATATTCGAATTTATTGTTAATTCTTTATATATAGAATCAACGTTTAATAAATTTATACCCTAATGACGACACTATCTCCACACTGGCTTTCTATTACTTAAACAATTTTTAAACACTACCACTGAATCCTAGACTCAAATTGTAAGCAATTTACGTAAGAAAAATTTTTATATAACCTCTTCTTATGTGAGCAAGAACGGGTGAGTTAATAAAATGTCTTCAACTGCTACAGTAGCTACTACACCAGAAGGTATTCCAGTCATTATATTAAAAGAAGGATCAAGTAGAACATATGGAAAAGAAGCATTAAGGATTAATATAGCTGCAGTTAAGGCAGTAGAAGACGCTTTAAGAACTACATATGGGCCCAGAGGAATGGATAAAATGTTAGTTGATAGCTTAGGTGATATAACAATAACAAATGATGGTGCTACAATACTTGATAAAATGGACTTACAGCATCCAGCTGCAAAACTCTTAGTTCAAATAGCAAAAGGACAAGATGAGGAAACAGCAGATGGTACTAAAACTGCTGTTATCCTTGCTGGAGAATTAGTTAGAAAAGCAGAAGAATTATTGTATAAAGAAATCCACCCAACAATTATAGTTAGCGGATTTAAGAAGGCAGAAGAAATAGCGTTAAAAACCATAGAGGAGATTGCGACTCCAATATCTATTAATGATACAGACGTTTTAAGAAAAGTGGCAATAACTTCACTATACAGTAAAGCCGTTGCAGGTGCGAGAGAGTATTTAGCAGATATAGTAGTTAAAGCAGTAACACAAATTGCGGAATTAAGAGGAAACAAGTGGTACGTTGACTTAGATAACGTACAGATAGTGAAGAAGCATGGAGGGAGTATTAATGATACTCAAATAGTTTACGGGATAGTAGTAGACAAAGAAGTTGTTCATCCAGGAATGCCTAAGAGAGTTGAAAATGCAAAGATAGCCTTATTAGATGCTTCACTTGAAGTTGAAAAACCAGAGCTAGATGCCGAAATTAGAATAAACGATCCAACACAAATGCAGAAGTTCCTTGAGGAGGAAGAAAATATACTTAAAGAAAAAGTAGAGAAAATAGCTCAAACTGGAGCAAATGTAGTAATTTGCCAGAAAGGTATAGATGAAGTTGCACAGCATTACTTAGCTAAGAAAGGAATATTAGCAGTAAGAAGAGCTAAGAAGAGCGATTTAGAAAAATTGGCAAGAGCTACTGGTGGTAGAGTAGTTTCTAACATAGACGAGCTAACAGCACAAGACCTAGGATATGCTGCACTAGTAGAAGAGAGGAAAGTAGGAGAGGATAAAATGGTATTCGTTGAAGGTGCAAAGAATCCCAAATCCGTTAGTATATTAATAAGAGGAGGATTAGAGAGAGTAGTAGACGAAACTGAAAGAGCCCTAAGAGACGCACTAGGCACTGTTGCTGACGTAGTAAGAGATGGCAGGGCTGTTGCCGGTGGAGGAGCTGTCGAGATGGAAATAACCAAAAGACTTAGGAAATATGCTCCACAAGTTGGAGGAAAGGAGCAATTAGCAATAGAGGCTTACGCTAATGCATTAGAGAGCTTAGTCATGATATTAATAGAGAACGGAGGATATGACCCAATCGATCTAATAGTAAAGTTAAGAAGTGCGCATGAGAATGAGGCTAACAAGTGGTACGGTATTAACGTATTTACTGGACAGATAGAAGACATGTGGAAATTAGGTGTAATAGAGCCAGCATTAGTTAAAATGAATGCCGTAAAAGCTGCAACTGAAGCTGCAACGCTTATACTAAGAATTGATGATCTAATAGCTGCCGGAAAGAAGAGCGAATCTAAGAGCGGAGAGAAGAAAGAAGGAGAAGAAAAGAAAGAAGAAGATTAAACCACTTTTTTAATTTTTACTATTGCATGTTTTCTTATATTTGGAGCGACTAGTAGTGCCTCTCCAATATCAAATTTATCTAGCCATTGTATAATACTCTTATCTAAGGAAAGTGCTTCACTTATTACTTTTTTATCTATATTGGATTTAATTGAATGAATTATTTTAATACTCGTATTTTTCATAACAGTATCATCAATGCTAGATGGAGATTGAGTAACAATACATAAACTCACATTATATTTCCTAATTTCTTGTAATGCCGTCTTTAGAACGCTATTTTTACCGTTAAAGTAGTTATGCGCTTCTTCAACAACTATCATAATTTTTTTACCTTCATCCTTAAATTTCTCATAATATTCAAACAAGAATTTCATTAAAAACAATGAGTAAAGTCTTTTTAGCATATTGTTTTTAATAAAACTTAAATCTATTATATTACCACCTTCCAGTTTATCCCCAATCTCATAAAAAGTATAACCATAAGGAGAAAATAATTTACGACCTAATGGAGTAGTTAAAAGATAAAGCTTTCTACCCAAAGCAAACTTAATGTCTCTAATCATATAACTCTCTGATGAAATTTGTTCCAAAACGGATCTTAACGTGGAAGTTGAAAGTTCATCAATACCTTTCAGTTTTTCTAAGATTAAATAAAGTAGAAACGTTTGCGGATCAGTTAGTTCTAATGAATCCTTCATTATCTCTATAACCTCATCAAGCTCATTATCATCAAATTGAAACAGATTTAAAGTAGGGATTGTATATGAAGAATAATATTTAAATTCTGGAAGTAATTCTTTATACTCTCCATGCCAATCCAGTATTACCACGTTAAACCCTTTTTTAAATAACTCCTTTGCTATTAGAGCGGCAGTATTAGTTTTACCACTTCCAGTGGCACCAAATATTGCAATATGCCTAAAAACGTCAGCGGAACTAATGCCTATAGGTATCTCATAATTATCAATTAATTTCCCTAATTGGATATCAAACTTCGCATCTAATATTTCAGATTCTGGTATATCGTATCTCTTGTGAAATACATACCCATTAAAAACTACTGCAGATCCTATTTTAGGAAATGGGAAATATATAGACGTATCAAAATTAGTTACCTCTAGTGTTATATGTGGTGCTATGCTCTCTATAATATTTTTTAAGCTGATCACATTATTTATAAATTCTTCTTCATTAAAGTTGCTATTAATTTCTTGGTAAAAAATGAATCCACTACCAGGTATAGGATCTAAATATGTTATTACTGCTATCTTAATTTTTCTGTCCTTATGTCTTTTTATAGTTTCTATTACTTGTGACAATTCTTTATTGTAATCCACTGTTTGATCAGCTTCTTTACCAACTATTTTAAAAGCGATATAAGCCACTTCCTTTCCGTTAATTTCTATCCTATTTACGGAATTAGATATTATTGATCGTACGACGATTCTGCGAATTTTATAACCTAGCTTAGTCCTAGTAAAAGTAATAATAATTACAATGATAGAGACAAACATTGTAATAATAAGAAACAAATTGAATTCGAATACATGTAATGATTGAAACAATAACAAAAGTCCTAATAAAAATACTAGTATAGCAAAATACCTACTCTCCATGACTTAAAAACAAAATATTTTAAGAGAGCCAGTCAATCGAATTTATCGCATTAAGCGAAAGTAAATATCTAACTCTTTTTTCAGAAACGCTTATTTTTTCCATTTGATTACTAATACAACACTTAATTAAATAACGTTCATTCCCATTCTTGCTAGCTTCAATTGCATCATTTATATTACGTTTATTAGTAAGTAATAATAAGAAAAGAATAGGCAGAGATTTAATACGAGTTACTCTGTTCTCTCTTATTATATAATTGATAATTTCACAAGCTTGCTGAACAACCTCTCTTGGTGGTAAAAAGTAAACTACTTGATATACGCACTTTCCATCAAACCTTATTACTTCTTTTTCATTGATATTTTCGCTAATTTTTTCTATTGCAATCAAATTATCCACCATGATTAATAGGCAAAATTTCTATTATATCACCATCTTTTAACTGACTAGTATTAGACAACCTATAATCTTTACCATTTATCAGTATAATATAACCAGCTTTAATTTTCTTATCTTTAGAGATTATTATGTTTTCATTATCTATTTTAAAAAGAATATCCTCTAAGCTTGAATTTGAATTAACTTCTATTTTCTCCTTTCCAAACCTAGAAATTAAAGGACCTTTAAAAACTATTGTAATACTCATATTTCTTCGCTTTCTTCTATCTCCTCCTTTTTCTCGCTTTTCTCCTTGATTAACTTAGCATATCTGGTTAAATAACCTGTAATTCTATTTCTCACTTTCTTAGACTGGACATCAACATATTCCTCCACTAGTTTCTTATTCTTTGCAAAGTCTGTTGTAACTTGATCTTTAAGTTTACCATATAACTCTATCGAAACCCTCTTAATATCTTTAGTATACACATTACCCATGAGCAACCCCAGATAAAAGTAAAGTAAAGGAGTAAAAAATTAATCGTGTGTAGCCTCTTGCGCTTTTTCCTCTTTTGCGTAAATACTCTCCTTAACCTTATACATGTCTGCTTCCTTCTTAAATCTAGGCCTTAATTTCTCTAGTATAAGAGGCAATGTCGTATACTCCATCTCTGTTGGTTCTAATCTATGAGGCATAAATGGACCGTGCCTCCTAATGTAATCAGCTATAATATTGGCTAGCCTCCTAACCTCATCAAATGCTGGATCATCAAACAAGTCTGAAGGACCTACTAACTTACCATTTTTAACATTAAATCCTAAACCTATAAGCCTCGGAGGACCGTCAAATCTTGTAGCTTTAGCATCCCTTTGAGACACAGGCATTAAAGGACCATAATGACTCCCTCTCATCCATCCTGGAACTAGGTGCGGAAAAGTGAAAGCTTCTAAAGCCTCACCTAATGCTGGTAAACCATGTTGTAATCTAACTATCATTACTGGATCATCCTTACCAACATATTTACCCGCGATTAAGTTTAATCTCTCTATAGATACTACAGCTGCTAACATATTATCTTCATTCCTATAAACTCTTCTAATTACATATCTTGCTGGAGTTCCAATTAAAGCAAGTAAATCATAAAGTTCTTGCGGAGCAGATAATGTTACAGCCTCCCCTTGATAGACGTCTAGTACCTCAAATTTAAATCCACCATGCATGGTTGGATCTATCACAAGCCCTGGAGTATTAAACGGATCTGCAAACATTTTATAAAGAGGTAAATTAAAAGCACCTGGCTCTGTCTTATCTGCCATAAATATTGCTATAGGTTCAGAGGGCCTTTCTTCAATCTCCATTTCTGCAACACCGGGTCCTAGACCTCTTACATTTCCAGAGAAAGAGTCTGAAAGCAGATCTTGACCAGCAGCATAAAGCCCTAGTTCTTTAGCAACTCTAGCAGCCTCCTTAAAGGCATTCCATGCAGTCTCATGAACTTTAGGATCTAATTCCCCCCTGGTATGCGTCATTATTAATTGTAAATCGTCACCAACATGTGTAATATAATAATCTATTAGAATTCCCTTACTCTTTGCGTCTGCTAAGATCTTACTTGCTGCAGCCATAGTATCTGGGTGGACTACATGATGACCGGCTAAACTACCTATATCTGCTTTTATAACACTTATAGTGGTCTTCATTGGAGTATAATTTAACTATCAATATAAAAAACTTACGTGGAGTCTTCTTTCAAGAACTTCATCGAATAATATTCTCCACTCTCTTTCTGAAGTCTATCAAGATAACTTCCTGGTTTATTAACTCTAGGTCTACCAGTATCAATATCTCTCCTAAACGTAATACCAAGCTCCTTTAAGAACTCGTTCATCCCAGAGCTCAATGTCTGGGGTTTCTTCCCATAACCTCTACTTCCGGGGATTCCGCTGAATACCATTATTCTATCCGCAATATAATCGTGAAGGGATAAATCATGATCTACCATAAAAGTAACACTCTTTCTTTCCCTAGTTACCCTCTTTATTGCTTTAGCTACTATATATCTTTCTTCAACATCTAGATATGAGGAAGGTTCATCAATAACATAAATATCGGCCTCTTTGGCCAATGCACCAGCTATATATAATTTCTGTAACTCTCCACCACTTAAATCCATTACATTAGATTCTAAAATTCTATGCAAATTAAGTCTTTTAATTACTTCCTCAAAGAACCAGGAGGATGAAGATAAAACGTCTTTTCTAACGTTCTCTAGAAATTGTTGAACAGTACCGTCAAAATTAGGAGCTAATTTCTGCGGTTTATAGGATAAGCTTAGTCCTTCGGTCAGAACACTACCCTCATCGGGCTTTATTTCAGACACAAGGATCCTCATAAACGTAGTCTTACCAATACCATTAGGCCCAACTATACCTATTACTTCCCCCTCTCTTGCAAAACCTTCCTCAACTCTTAATTCAAAACCCTCTAATTTCTTATAAATATTAGTCCAAATCACTTTCTGTTGAGCATGAGGGTTAAGATCTAAGTCAGTTAAATCCTTAAGGTTGAACTTAATTTCATCTGGCCTTATCTGCACATTCTCTGCTGGCAAATAACCGCGTAAAAAGTTATTAATTCCTACCCTATTACTATACGTTTTTGAAACCCTTCCGTAAACAGAGCTCTTACCATATATAATATTTATTAAATCCGCTAAGTAATCTAGTACTATTAAATCGTGTTCCACAACAACTACGTATTTACCCTTTGTGAGCTCTCTGATAGCATTAGCCATATTAATACGCTCTCTAATATCAAGATATGAGGAAGGCTCATCAAATAAATATACGTCAGCTTCCTTTAGAAGTGCTGCTGCAATTAATAATTTTTGTAGTTCTCCTCCACTTAAATATTTCACGTTTTTATCCCAAAAAGATGAAAGGTCCAATAATTCCTTAACTTCATCCACCTTTCCCCTCTGATCTACTTTAGTTAGTAACTCCTTTACAGTTCCCTGTAAAAACTTACTAGCATATTCAACGTACTGAATTTTGTGCACCACTTTAATCTTATTATTATATAAAGAGTAAAAGTAATCATATAATTCTTTTCCTTTAAACTTCTCTAATACAAACTCTTTAGTAGGTTTAAGATTAGGATCCCCAAAATTAGGAATTAATTCTCCACTGAGAAGTCTTAAAATAGTGGATTTACCAGTACTGTTCTTTCCCAAAAGACCTATTATATACCCTCTTTTTGGAGTGATCATACCGAAGAGTTTAAATCCATTAACCTTATACCTATGTATCTCATCTTTACCATACTCATCTGGCAAATTAACTATATCTATCGCATTAAAAGGACATTTTTTAATACAAATACCACAACCTATACAAGCTTCTTCATAGATTACTGGTTTACCTTTTACAATCTCTGCTAATTCAATAGCCTTACCCCCAGACCTATTTATCGGACAAAAGGATATACATTCTATATTACACTTATCCGGTTTACAATAGTCATAATTTATTACTGCAACTCTCACTTTAATCCCCTAAACTAAATTAGAGGAGAAAAAATTTGAAATTACCATTCCTCCTCTTCCCAATCCTCTTCCTCTTCCCAGTCTTCTTCCTCGAAATCCTCTTCCCAATCCTCTTCAAAAACCAAAGCTTTCACCACTCATCTCACCATCTAATTACTTAAAAAAATTTCCTACTAACTTATTAGTAGAATTTACAAATAGAGAATTAGGAAAGGGCCCGTAGCTCAGCCAGGATAGAGCGTGGGTCTCCGGAACCCAAGGTCCCGGGTTCAAGTCCCGGCGGGCCCGTATTTTACCACGAGTTTAAAGGAATCCTTAACCACAAATGCAAGAGAATTGTAAGATTCAAGTTGTTCAGTTAATTTTAAGCAGATATCTCACAAGCCTATTTATTTCGTTAACGTCATTTATGATAACTGGGGAAACTTCTAGGAAAATGGGTTTAGTTAAATGTCTATACACTCTCGATTGATACGTACTTTTTAATAAACCCCTCTCAATCTCAACATTAACCTTGTTACCAAAAAATATGTAATTGCATTTCTTACATCTAAAACCCTTACCTTTCCCTAAAGATTCGCTAGAGCCACCACACATTGGACATTTCGGATTCATAGATTTAAAAGTAGATAAAGAGATAATTGTGAATCTTTCAGCCTCAATTATCTTACCATACTGAATAGAGGGCTTTATTGCACCTATAACTTCTATTTCATCACCATTAATAAGTTGCTGTGCTGCTAAATTTAACTCCCCAGTTTCCTTATAGAAAATTATATGATCTCCATTTTCACCAGTTACTATGACGTCGCCCCCTTTAAGGATCTTGACCTCTTTAACCTTAACTCGCGTTGTTGCAGTTTGATATAAAGTACCAGAGACTACTATATGGGAATCCGTAGCTTGATTACTCTTAAATATCATCGAGTTTTCAATTTTATTCTCAGTCTTGATCTCCTCAAGGGCGTTAAGTAAAATATAAGGATCTAAACCCCTAACACCATATAATACAGGGTCGTTACCATGAGGAGAAATTAACGCTTTATGCTTTATAAAATCATAATTCGCAAATACTTTAGGAAAATATTTTTCCTCAAAAGCAATTACGCTTTCTTCATTAACTTTCCTTTCTTCATCAATATTCCTGTAAGTTAATAGTTCATAAGTGAATTTATCTGAATTAAACCCTAAAGCTGCAATACTGCCTATGACTCCTCTATCTCCCCTTATTAAAATATTATATTTCTCCGCTATTTTCTTAGCTAAATCTATAGGTATTACGTCTGTTAAAGCTTTCTTGTAAACCCAATTAATTCCCTCTAAGATAGATGTGTTAAATTCTGTTAATGCAACACCGGGCTTGCGATTAAACTTGTCAGCCTTAGATATTTCTGTTGTGTATTCGATGCTTTTATCCCATATAATATCTAACAGATCGTGAATATCTCTACTACTTTTAAACACTATTTTTACACTTCCATTTCCTCTAGTCTTCCATGGAATATTAGGATTAAGCCTTACTAATGAAGGAAAATCTACTAATGAAATTCCCTCTTTTTCAATTAGATATTTGATTAATAAAGTAGAGAAATGAGTAGTGCATCCGCCTATTTGTGAGTCATGGTCATCTATTCCTAAAACATAAATCATTTCTTCACTACACTTTTCCCCTCTACAATAATCATAGTTAATGTTGATCTCACCTTTGGAAGCTTTCTTATTGTATTAGTAACGAAATCTTTTAACTTATCTAAAGAGTCCGCCTCAACTTTCGCAACTATATCGTATACTCCATAAACTACATGAACTTCCGATACTTCTTTCATTTCCCTTAATTTTTCGAAAACTTCTTCCTCCCCTCCCGCATCCGTATTTATGAGAACGATTGCTGATGCCATTTTAATCCGAGAAGGTTTATTAGAAATAAAGTTATAAGAATTTTATGAGTATTAATGAAAATATATATTATAGATTATCATAAGGATGACCCAAAGAAATGTACCGGAAAAAAACTAGTTAAACTCGGCTTAGCTAAAAAGACTATAAAAGGTTATGGTATTATACTCGATCCTTATTCTAATATTATTCTGTCTATTAAGGATAAAAACATGGCTGAAAAAGCCGGAATAACTGCAATAGATACCTCATGGAATAATAATAGTGTAGAAGAATTTAGATTAAAAGGAGCCCATAGAAGATTACCGATTTTATTTGCCGCTAATCCAGTTCATTATGGAATTGCTTATAAACTCTCTACATTAGAAGCAATAGCTGCCACTTTGTATATATTGGATTATGTTGAGGAAGCCTTAAAAATATTAAATACTGTGAAGTGGGGTCATACTTTTTTGGAATTAAACCGCGAATTATTAGAAGGATACAGAGGGAAAGACGATAAAGAGATTTTACTAATAGAAAAGGGCATACTAAATAAAATTATGGGAGCCCAGCAATAACCCAGCTTCTGTATTTAGGGGGATTTGACTTAGCGTTCTCAAGGGAGTCGGATCCCCCTACTCATCCTCCCTTTACTTTCACCTGGGAGGACTACCATTTCAACCAGTAAAGCGGGTCTCATCTATGTGACCCAGTTACCTAGGTCACAATGGACTCATCTTCATTTCCCGCTTTACTGGGAATGTTTCTGTGTAGTTGCCTGGGGTACTACCCCAGCCTTTTAGGCTCCCATGGGGATCGGGTGGCTGGAGTTTCCTCAGTAACCCGTGACCCCCTTGCTGGGCTCCCATAAATATCTTTATACTGGTGGAGGAATTAAAACCGATGCTAAAATAACTCCTGCTATTAAAGCGATTCCGATAATTATTAACACTGTAGGCGAAATTTTAACCTTCTCTTTCTCTTCCTCATAATATCTTATTAATCCAGCCATGGACACTAGGGGAACAGTTTCCTTCTTCTTTTTACTTGATGGCATTTTTTCTCACACTTTTTATCGATTTTATAATTTTTAACGCTTTCTCTGAATCTTGTTCAATTATATTTCCCGTTACTATTATATCAGCTCCAGCATTAGCTAAAGTAATAGCCCTATTCTCATCCCTAATACCTCCCCCAACTATAATTATAGCGTCATCTACGTTTGCCTTAACTATTTTAATTGCCTCAGGTTTTACAGTCTCCGGAGCACCTGAACCCGCTTCTAAATAAATAAACTCCATCCCCATGTACCTAGCCATAAGAGAATATGCTAAAACAAGCTCTATGTTATCATAAGGAATTACCCTAGCCCTACCGACATGGGCTGCTGTACCTCCAAAACCGACTATTATATATGCTGTAGGTAAAGCTTCTAACCCCATTTTTTTAACTATTGGCGCAGCAATCAATTGAGCACCTACAACGTAATATAGATCATCAGAGTTCAATAATGATAAGAAAAGAATAGCGTCAGCTTTATTTGATAATAAGTTAACGTTACTCGGGAAAATTATTACAGGTAACCCAAAATCTTTTAAAACTGAAATTATCTCCTCTAATCTCTCTTGCGAGACACCTAGCGTTCCTCCAACTAAAAAAGCATCAGTTCCAGCCTTTACTAGTTCTCTCGCTATTTGGTAAGCTGATTTGTCTACTTTATCTGGATCAAAAAGTGAAAAATGTAGAACCTTGCCTTCACTCAGAAGATCCATTATGTACTTCTTCACTTTCCCCTTCATTTGAGGCCTCACTCTTTTCCTCCTCTTTACAGGGTTCCAGCTTATTTTCAAAATACATATCTATGAATTTACCGTAAACATTAGCTTCATCAAATACAGAAGGGACTTCAAATTCTGAACATAAACCGCAATTACCACATTGAATTTTTGCTTTTCCGTCCTTGATTGTAATCGTAACTGCAACCTTACCACATCTCGGACATTCAAACACTTTAGGTATTTTTGGTTTTGGTCTTAGTAGTAATTGCTTTCTTCTTTTTCTTCTCCCTCCCACTCCTTCTTACACCACCTATTTTTATTTTAAAACCAGTATTAAACACTTCTACAAAGGTAACATAAATAAAACCGCCAATTAACGTTCCTATAACACCTAAATATATAACCTCAAATGCACTAACCACTTTAATAACCTCTCCTCATTATTAACTTTCTTAATATAAATGACTTATCCATTGTATAAATTTCGAATATTACATCCTTAAAAACATCTTCACTGACGTAAATAGTGAGAACAACATCTCTCTCAAGAGCTTTATTTAACGCTAATAAATGATAACAACCCCCTAAATCTTTTTCAGTATACAGAGATTTAAAAGCGAAATAAGGACAAGAACAGTAATTCTGATACATTAAATAATCTTTATTTTTACCAAGAAAAACATAAACACTAATTCTACTATTTTCTAATGATAAACGTATAATCCTACCTTCCTTTACACTCCTCTCAGCCTTCCTTTCCTTCCTTAATAAAGACATTCACAATTTAATTTTACCAAATATTACCATTTTAAATTGTCTTAGTAATCAGATTTACAATGGCTCATCACAGCTCAAGCCGCCCATCGTTCATCATCCTATAGCTAAAATTTTTTAATTTGAATATTAATAGGTAATGTTGGGCCGGTAGCTCAGCCTGGAAGAGTGCTCGGTTGGCATCCGAGAGGTCCCGGGTTCAAATCCCGGCCGGTCCACTCTGGGCTGAATCCTTTTTCGTGTTAATAGAAGTCTTTTTATATTTGTTTATAACGAATTTTTGTTGATAAATGATGATCTCTCACGCCGATGTGGGCTATGCCCAAAAGGGTGGGAGTGATTGCAGAGATGTGAGCCCCGTGCCGTTGGGCTCGAAGGAGTCCCATGACCCACCCAAAAGGTGGTTGAGGGCTAAGTCCCTACACTCAATCATGAATGAACATAAAATGATTGAAATGAAAGTGTAGGGACAAACGGATTCCCCCGGGCTCCCAATCTTAAGATCGTTTCGATTATCTTATCTAAAGGTCCTACGTAATAGTCCCTTAAGTTACCCTCATTATCCTTCTCTATGGTGTAAACATAATACTTTCCCTTAACCTCACGAATCCTTATATCACCAAATGTGAAAACCTTATTACTCATTCCCTCGGCCCATTTATAATTATCACGTGGAGAATTTAAGGACTGTTAATTATCATATCAAACTTGAAATTGAAAGATTCATGATAACAATTACTCAATCCTGCAAAAAACTGAATTTTACGCTTTGATAGTCTTTACTTTTATTTTACTTTCCTCCATGAATGCCAGTGTAGTTGCGTTCTTTATATCGCTCATTGTCATAGCGGTTTCGAGTAGTCCGTTAGAGTCTCTCATAAACACGTTAGTCTCCTCTACTAAGTCCATTGAGATCTCTACGGTAATAGTAAGCTTTAACTACATTGGGGGCGGAATAGGTTATATTCTAGCGTCATTATTACTCAAGTTTCTAGGTAGCTGAAAAAGGATTACAACTGAAATAATCTCAGAGTTTAAGGTAATAATATTACCTCCAAAAAGCTAATTTAAAATTTCAAAGCTGAAAAATAAAATTATCTTTCCATTATTCCCAGGCTCGTGAGCTTAAGTGATATGGACAAGTAATAAACTGAATAACTATTTTATACCCGTCTCTATAAGCAGTAATAGGGTTTCGTTTAACTCCCCAGTTAAATTAAACACCCCTTCATTTCAACTGGAAAATCTCTAAAAATGGGTAAAACTTCCTCTAAATATACAAACAGTTCACAACATTTGAGAAAAGGTAAAGGTTTTTTCTGATTTATTTTCCAGTTGAAGTATAGGGGTGGGGATTTTTCATAATACATTTACTTTTCCAGTTGAAACAGAGGGGTGTTTAACTGGGGGGTTAAAGGTTAAAAGTCTATCAAGGACGATATTCATATAAATGAGTGATATAATTGATGCTGTTTTGTCAAGCTTAAGTAAGGGCAAGGTGTTTAAGGCGAGGGAGCTATTATTACCCGACTATGTACCTGAAACATTGCCTCACAGAGAGGAGCAGATAAAGAAATTAGTGGAAATTTTAGCCCCACTAGCTAGAGCTGAAAGGCCTAATAATATTTTCATCTATGGTTTAACTGGTACTGGAAAGACTGCTGTAACTAAGTTTGTTCTTAAGAACCTTCATAAAAGGTTTCCAAATAATTTCATTTATATATACATAAATACCAGACAGAGTGATACTCCTTATAGAATTTTAGCGGATATATTGGAGAATTTAAATAGTAAGGTGCCATATACCGGTCTCTCAACAGCAGAACTTTTTCGTAGGCTTTTAAAGAAGTTAAATGAAATAAAATCCATTATAGTCTTAGTATTAGATGAGATTGATGTGTTAGCAAAGAAGCATGGAGATGATATTCTTTACCGCCTGACTAGGGCTAACAATGAATTAGGTAAGAGTAAGATATCGATAATTGGTATAACGAACGACGTAAAATTTACAGAGAACTTAGACCCCAGAGTGGTAAGTAGTTTAAGTGAAGAGGAGTTAGTCTTTCCACCGTATAACGCTGAGGAGTTAGAAGATATACTTAAACAAAGGGCTTCTTTAGCGTTTAATGAAGGTGTAATAAGTGATGAGGTAGTAAAACTATGTGCTGCATTGGCTGCGAGGGATCATGGTGATGCAAGAAGAGCTTTAGATCTTTTAAGGGTGGCAGGCGAAATAGCTGAAAGAGAGGGAAGAAACGTTGTTACAATTGATGATGTTGAAAAGGCCAGGGTTGAAATTGAAAAGGATAGAGTTTTCGAAGTTGTTTCTACACTCCCCTTCCATTCTAAATTAGTTTTAATGGCTATTTTGTTAGGACTTAAAGGGAAGAATACTTTAACCACTGGTGAGGTTTATGAAATTTACTCTTCTCTGACTAAAAAATTAGGGATTGAGAGCGTTACTCAAAGACGTGTTAGTGATATATTAAACGAATTAGATATGATAGGTGTGATAACTGCTAAAGTTGTTAATAGGGGTAGGTATGGTAAAACGAAAGAAGTCAGTATAGCAGCTAATAAGGATGTTGTTTTAAAGGCTATAATTGAAAAAGATGAAAGACTTGCTAGTATGTGGAGTTGATGATGGTTATTTCCCTCTTTCATACAAAGGTAGGAGAGGTAAAACTGTTCTACTCTCAGTGATGATGTCAGAGTATAAATTAGTTGACGTAAATTTCAGCTTTATTACGATAGATGGAGATGATTGTACGGATGCATTAATTCAAATTACCCCTGAGTGTAATATAATTTTATTAGATGGTGTGATCTTTGGTGGGTTCAATTACATTTCAGTTGATGATATTAAAAACGGTAGATATATAATATTTTATTCTCATAAACCAAACTTAACTGAAATACTCAGAGCTTTAAATAAACATTTTAGTTATGATAAAAAGAGGATTAACTCTATAGTTAACGTTCTATCTAACCTGGTTAAGTTACCTACTAAACGTGGAGAGGTTTTCATTTATTCAAATTTAGACAAGGTGTTAGTAAAATTGTTAATAGAAAAATATCAATTATTTAGTAAAATACCGTATCCATTGTCTGTCTCTCATGAACTAGCAAGTAGTTTATCAAGATTTTTACTCACAAGTTTCTGACTCCTGGACTTTCCTAGACATTTTTATTCTTTCTTCTCTTTCTTTTAGCCTGAGCTCAAACAATGTTTTCTCTTTTTCAGTAGAAGGAATTATTTTTAGTATTGGTTTTGGTTTTGCGTTTTCGTCTATTGCTACAAAAGAGAAGACGGTTCTTGTTACCAGTCTTTTTTCTCCGGTATAATGGTTGATTGCAAATACCTTAGCACCTACATCTAAAGACGTATTTCCCGTGTACTCTATTGCACCTTGAATCTCTAGAATATCTCCTATTCTTACTGGTGTTAGGAAATTAGCGGCTCCAGCTCCAGCAGTAAATACGTTTCCTTTACTATACAATTTTGCAACGATTGCTAATGCCTCATCTAACATAGTATACATTTTGCCAGCGTAAAGTATGCCGTTTCCAAAACCGTGTTCTGGATAAATTGTCCTAATATAACTTCTTCCGAAAGTCATGCCAGGTAAAAGGTCATCAACATCCTTCATGTCCTCTTTCTTTTTCTCGAGTCTTCTTTCTCTCCTCTTATTAGCCTCTTCATCGGCGGATATCTTAACGGGTAATTTCCTGGGCCTATTATTCTCGTCAACTGCTACATAAGTCATTAATCCTGCAGCTCCTAGTTCTTCTTTCTCTCCTCTTTTTATACACGCTTTTACTTTTATCTCTACTGAGCTTTCCCAACCCGCGGTAGTCTCTGCAACGACTCTTACAACTTCTCCAACTCTTGCCGGTTTGAATAAGTAAAGGTAATCTACTGAAGCTAACAAATAGTTTCCTTTACTTACACTAGACATTAATAATCCTCCAGTGTCAATTAACCAGTTCATATATATTCCGCCGTGTAAACTGCCAAAATGATTTGCATGCCATGGGAATACGTTATAATACGTTTCTAATTTATACATGTGAGAATAAAGGAATTTAAAATATTTAAATTATAATATACCGGCTATTGATCTAAGCCTCTCATCTCCTCTTATTTCAGTTATATATTCCAATACTGGTTTAGGGACTAATTCTTTCCATTTCTCATCTCCTTCTATTATCAGCCTACGTATATAAGTTGAGTTATATTTTTGCCTATCATAGGGTGGGGGGACTATTGTTTCAAATCCAGCTTCTTTAAAAAGCCTTAACACTAGTGGATTTCTACTTATAACTAGGTTAAAGGGTGGGGTGAAAGTTTTTACATGGTACACCCAAACGCTATTCATTAGTATATCTGGTACTGGAATTAGATAAATAGTAGATAGATCTATCTTATCGTATAATAATGTTCTCCTAATCATTTCTATTCTTTCTCCAGCAGTAAATGGGTTCGATAGTGTGTGACTTTCTTGCGCACTTCCTATTAATATAATTAGTTCATCGACTTGCTTTAAAGCCCACTTTACTACGTTATAATGACCTAGATGGAATGGTTGAAATCTTCCTGGATATAAACCTCTACGCAGATATCATCACCTTCTTTGACCTTAAGAATATTAGACGCATCACCTTTATTTATTCCGACCTCTATGAAGAAATAACCGTTTCTATAAATTAATACTTCCTCCCCGCTACCTTCTCCAAAAGTTCTAACAATTTTAGCTTTAAATTCTTTGTTACTAACAAATATTTTCCCCTCCTCACCGACTTTAAGGTTATTAATTCTTATTGATGTAGTAACGTTACCAAAGTGATCTATGTAAATTACTTTCCCACAAGCTTTAATTTTATCCTTACTTACTGTTTCTTTGGTATAATTAAACAATAATTTTACTAATTCCTCTTCTTTTACTTCTTCTCCAAATATTTCGATCCTTACACCAGTTGACAAGAAAGCCGCTGCGACAGAAAAGATGTCCCTGCCATGGAATGTATTTGAAATCTGTTTACTTAGGTACAACTTTCTATTAGTAATAGAGACAATTTTGAGTATGCCATCTTCAGATGCAGAAGGGTATAAGATTCCGTTATCTGGTCCAACAAAATAATAATTTTTAGTTTTAATAATGATAGGTTTTCTACTTGTTCCTACTCCAGGGTCTATTACAGTAAGAAATATAGTATATTTTGGAAAGTATTTGTATGCCGTGTATAATAAATAAGCTCCCGCAACTATGTTGAAATTCTTAGCGTTAGGCGTTATATAGGTTACATTTACATTAGGGTTTATTTTTCTTATTACACCTTCCATTACTCCATTATAATTGTCGGAAATTCCGAAATCAGTCAATATTGCTATTGTTTGTCTTCTTGTCAAGCCTCTCTATAAGTAGTTCTAAATAGGACTTAAGAGTCTTTTCCCCTACTATATTATTCTCTTTTAGAAAATTATCTACGAAATCCAGCAAGTTCTTTTCTTCAGTATCTATGGCCTCTATTTCTATGAAATTTCCCAAATTCTTTACATAATCAAGAAGAATAGTGAAATTTTTATATTTGAATTTTTTCCTAATCTTTTCTACAGTAAGAACCCTGACAAAACCCAGTTTCTCTAATATCTGAGCCATAGGGTCTAAGTCTGCTATTTCTACTTCTATTTCTAATCTCGATTTAGACATAGAGGAGATTTTCGGTCCTTTGTATGTTATATAATATTTACCGTTGTCCTCTCTCAATCTTAGAGCTTCATCAGTTGTTCTGAAATCTCTGATTGGACTATTATAAT
Source organism: Sulfolobaceae archaeon (assembly GCA_028277025.1). The sequence continues at coordinate 39,755 of JAPYVG010000007.1, read as the reverse complement.
AAATGTCTCTTTGACTCTCCTCTTCTACGAATGTATATTTTGACCTCAATATCTTCTCTAGCTCGTCGAACGAAGGACTTATAACTTTTATTTTAATTTCCCTTTCTATATGAGCCATACAATGATGAGTATTAATGATTATATTAAAAAATATTCACACTTGTTTGAGGTTTCACCTACCTATAAGGCAAGAGAATTATCTGTTAAATACGGTTTTTTAGACTACATGATAGAGAGGTATATGAATATGTTTTATGATGACGAACTTGAAGATTTCTTATATCATTGTAGTGTACCTATAAGAAAGAGTATAAGATGTAACGACTTACTAATAAATTGTAATGATCTAGTTAATAGATTGGAAGATAAAGGGTTTAAACTAGAAAAAGTTAGCTGGTTACCTCATGGTTATAGAGTTATCAATTCTCCTAAATCACCTTCTTTGGGTGCTACAATAGAGTATTTATCTGGATATTATTATATTCAAGGAGTTGCCTCAATGGTTCCTCCTTATGTTCTTTCTCCTACTGAAAAGGATATAGTCCTTGATATGGCCGCTGCACCTGGAAGTAAAACCACTCAACTTTCTCAATTAATGAGGAACAAGGGAGTTATATTGGCGGTTGAAAAATCTAGGGAAAGAGCGAGAAAATTATTTTCAAATTTGAACAGAATGGGGGCAACTAACGTGATTATCTTGAGATCGGATGTAAAAGTGTTAAGTAAGACTAGTTTAAGGTTTACTAAAATCCTTTTAGATGCACCATGTAGTGGTGAAGGTTTAATTCCTATAGATCCTTCTAGAAGGACAAAGACCACGTTACAAGATTTAAAAAATTTTTCTGTGTTACAACTTGAGCTAATTACTATAGCCTCAGAATTACTAGAAGATAGAGGAATTTTAGTGTATTCAACATGTAGTATAGCTCCAGAGGAGGACGAATTTATTGTAAATTACGCGCTGGAATATTTAGGTTTAGAATCAATCCCCATCACTGGTTATCCTGCTGAAAAAGGTATTGAAGAGTTTAGAGGAATTAAGTTTAATTCCGGTGTTAAAAACTGTATAAGATTTTATCCGCATAAAAATGGTACTGAAGGATTCTTTGTATGCATGATGAGGAAACATGATAATTAAGGAAATAAAAGTAGAAGATATTAGAAAATACTTAGATAAAATATTTGATAAATACAATTGTGAAAAAGACTATTCTTTTCTTGGGAACAAAATTATAATAGAATATGATGCGAAATTTAGGACGATTGAGATATTTGAAAAGAACGAGAATGCAAATAAGATTATTAAAGAGCTTCAAAGACTAGGTTTTTACCCATATTCTATTGGGGAACCTATTCTAATTATCGATAGGAAATACGTCAAACCAACATTACCTTTAGCAAGACACTTAAAGGGTTTATGTAAGAACATTTTAATTATAAAGGAAAAAGAACTAGCTTATAAATTAACTTATGGCAAAGAGGTCGTGGTAAGGGAGGAAATTCCAAATGGTTTTTATTTAGCTTTTGATTCAGAGAATAATTTTCTATCCTATGTTAGAGTAAAAAGAGAGAAGAGATATGTAAAGATAATACCAGAGTTAGATATAGGTTGGTATTTAAGAAAGGGAGGTTAATATTTATTAGTTATTGTGAGAAGAGGATGTGTTAGGATATTTGAATGGGTGTGATATATGTCTGATGGGAACAACAAAAAGGTAAAAAGTTTATCCGATTTACCTGGGATAGGTCAAGCCATACTTAATAAACTTATAGATGCTGGATACTCCACGTTAGAATCAGTAGCTGTAGCTTCTCCGCAAGACTTGAGCGTTGCTGCTGGGATTCCATTGACTACCGCTCAAAGAATAATAAAGGAAGCTAGAGAGGCGTTGGACATTAGGTTTAAGACTGCGTTAGAGGTTAAGAAAGAGAGATTAAATACTAAAAAGATAACTACTGGGAGTCAGGCACTAGACGGCTTACTTGGTGGTGGTATAGAAACTAGAACTATGACAGAGTTTTTCGGAGAGTTTGGATCTGGTAAGACTCAACTATGTCATCAACTAAGTGTTAATGTTCAGTTGCCTTTTGAAAAGGGTGGGCTAAACGGGAAAGCTGTATATATAGACACTGAGGGTACTTTCAGATGGGAGAGAATTGAGGCAATGGCTAAAGCTTTAGGATTAGACGTAGATAATGCAATGAGTAATATATATTATATGAGGGCAATTAACAGTGATCATCAAATGGCTATAGTGGATGATTTACAAGAATTAATATCGAAAGATCCAGCTATAAAACTAGTTATTGTTGATTCAGTAACCTCACACTTTAGGGCTGAATATCCAGGAAGGGAAAATCTTGCAGTTAGGCAACAAAAAATGAATAAGCACTTACATCAGCTTGTTAGGTTAGCAGAAATGTACGATTTAGCGGTAATAATAACTAATCAAGTTATGGCTAGACCGGATATGTTTTACGGAGATCCTACAGTTGCTGTAGGAGGCCATACCCTATATCATGTTCCAGGGATAAGAGTTCAATTAAAGAAGAGCAGAGGTAATAAGAGGATAGCTAGAATTGTTGATGCGCCTCATTTACCAGAGGGTGAAGTTGTATTTGCTATAACTGAGGAAGGAGTCAGGGACGCTGAGGAATAAAAGCAGAGTTTATTTTTACATAAACAATTTTACCAATATGGATGTTCTGTGGGCTCCCTGGAGGTCTAAGTACGTTTCTGAAGCTTCTAAAAAGAGTAATAATATTTGTATTTTTTGTGAGTTCTCTAAAGATAAAAGTAAAGATAAAGAAAATAAAGTAGTTTTTAGAGGCAAGTATAGTTATATTGTGCTCAATGCGTATCCTTATAATCCTGGTCACGTGATGGTAGTTCCATATAGGCATACTAGCAGTATAGAATTACTTAGCGATGAAGAATTATTAGAGATGAGTAAGCTAGTTAAGATTACTATAAGTATTCTCAGAAAGGTTTATTCGCCAGATGGTTTTAATGTAGGTATTAACATTGGTAGGGTAGCTGGTGCGGGAATTGATCAACACGTACACATACACGTTGTCCCCAGATGGAATGGAGATGCTAACTTTATGCCAATTATAGGTTCAGTAAAAGTTCTTCCAGAATTATTAGAGGATACTTATAATAAGCTGTATAACGAGTTTAATAAAGGTGAGGTAGCCCTCGATCTCTGATTTGTGATGAGTGCAGGGTTTTCCCGATGTCATATCTTAAATATTTTGACGAAATTGTAAAGACTTATGGTCTAATAAAGAAATATATTCATGAAACTCCATTAGACTACTCTACCACATTTTCGCGTATGGTTAATTCTAATGTGTATTTGAAGTTAGAGAACTTACAAAAGACTGGCTCCTTCAAAGTTAGAGGTGCTTTCTCTAAATTAATTAGGCTTAAAGACGAAGAGAAAAAGAAAGGGGTTATTGCAGTATCCGCTGGTAATCATGCTCAAGGAGTTGCGTATGCAGCTAGCGTTTTAGGAATTAGATCAACTATTATCATGCCAGAAACAGCGCCAATATCTAAATATTTAGCTACAAAGTCTTATGGAGCTCAAGTAATTTTATATGGTAAATTTTTGCATGAGAGTATGAAGAAGGCTGAAGAACTTATTAATGAATATGGAATGGTTTTGGTTCATCCTTATGATGATATAAATATTGTGCTAGGGCAAGGAACTTTAGGGTTAGAGTTATTAAAAATTGATGTAGATAAGGTAATAGTTCCAGTTGGTGGTGGCGGTCTTATTTCTGGTATATCAATAGCGATTAAGGCTAAAAGACCTAATGTAAAAATTATAGGAGTTCAATCTTCTGCTTCTCCATCACTAAAGGTTTCTAAAGATTTAGGAAGATTGGTAGAGATAGATCCCTCATTTTCAATTGCTGACGGAATTTTAGTTAAATCCCCTTCGAAACTAACATATGATATTATTAACGAGTTAGTTGATGATATTGTGTTAGTGGATGATGAAGAGATTGCGTCAGCTATAGTTTACTTACTAGAAAGAGGGAAAACTATAGCTGAGGGTGCTGGAGCAGCCTCATTAGCTGCCTTACTCTCTGGTAAGGTTAAGGTGAGCTCAGAAGAAAAAGTTGTGCCGGTAATAAGTGGTGGTAATATTGACTTGTCTTTACTCGCACGTTTGATAGATAAGATGTTATATAAGTTTAAGAGAATTGTAAAGGTGAAAGTTATAGTTCCCGATAAGCCTGGATATTTAAATAAAGTATTAAGTAGGGTTGCGCAAATAAGAGGTAATGTAATAGATGTGATTCATGATAGAGTAAGTAGTGATGTAAAGCCAGGGTATACTAAGATTTACGTCATGTTTGAAATTCCTTCTGGTGATGCTATATCAGAATTGTTATATAATTTAGCATTAGACGGAATTGAAGCAACATTAGTAGAGTAATTTTAAAAGCTAAATTGAGGTTTTATTAATGATCCAAATGGAATTTACTATTTAGGCCCTAAAGGAAGTTTTTCGCATGAAGTAGCTGAACTTCTTGATGGTAATAAAATAGCAGTAAGAAGTATAACTGAAATCTTCGAAAAAGTTAAAAGTAATACTAATAGTATAGGGGTTATACCAATAGAGAATAGTAGGGAAGGTCCTGTTCATGAATCGTTAGATAATTTGTATAATCACGATCAAATTTATGTAAAATATGAAATAGAGAAAAAGATTGAATTAGTATTGGCTGCTAATCCAGCAATAAATGAAATCCATGAAATTAAGAAGGTTTACTCACATTATCATGCTATTCAAGAGTCTAAAGAAACGCTGAGAATGTTAGGAATTAGTAATATAATTCCAGTGGATAGTACGTCTACTGCAGCTTCAATAGCTTTAGAAGAAGGAGGATCAGCAGCCATATGCTCTAAATATGCTGCTAAATTGTATGGTCTAAAGATTTTATTAGATAACATACAAGATGGAATAAATCTTACTAGATTTCTAATAATTTCAAGAGACCTCTCACTAAATGGTGATAAAAGTATGCTATTCTTTACAATTCCGCATAAACCAGGGAGCCTATATCATGTGCTAGGAAAATTCTATAAATATAACATAAATTTAACGATGATATATTCTAGACCACTAAAGACTGTTCCTTGGCAATATTACTTTTATTTGGAGTTTGAAGGAGAGCTTGAAGAAGAAAGAGTTAAAAAGGCGATTGAAGAGTTAAAGGAAGTTACAACTTCATTAAAAATTAAGGGCTCATTTTCTAGATTACAATACCAGGCTTAAGATTTTCTAAGCTGAATAATAACATATAACTTTTTGCATTTGTTATTTTTGCTGCTTTTCTTGCAGTTTCAAATATTAATTGTTTGTTTCTAGCGTGAATCATTGCATAGCACAAGTAATCCCATCTCTTATCAGATTCCCTCAAGACTACATGGGTTGCCTCTCTCAGATCTTTTGCGAGGCTATAACAGGAAGACTCAATATCATCAGAATTAATTAGCATCATCGCATTTTCAGTTATTCCTACTTTTTCACCATTTACTGTAGCTCCATAATCTTTGATTACTCCTTTCTCATACAATTCCTTTATGAGTTCCACTAGTTCAGATTCACTCATGTTAAACTTTTCAGCTATCTTTGAAAAAGGTCTTTCACTTACTGTCAATGGATATGATAATTCTTTTAGTAGTTCTTTGGGGATTCCCAATTCTTCAGCTGTTGGTATTCTTTCATGAATTTCAGTGTTTTCGCTGTAAGATATGCCCCTTATAACGTCGTATTTAACGCTTAATTTTAGTGATTTCTTAGAATATAAAATAACATAATCTTTACAATTCACTTCATCCATAAGCTTTTTTATGTTCTCATTTAATTTCTCCCTATTTTCAGCCTTTATTACGTACCAGACATTATATTTAGGGTGGTTTCTGATGTAATTATGTGTTAATTCTTTTATTCCTAGCGCAATTTTTCTAAATTTTTCCAGGTTATCCAATGAGATTTGAGCGGCAACTAATGCACTTTCCATACCTTTAGCTCTAAAACTCACATACATTCCAATCCTTTTAACTACTTCATTATCTATTAATTCTTTTACTTTATATACGATTTCCTCTTCTCTTAATCCTAATCTTTCAGCTATTATTTGGAATGGTCTTTCAGAGAAAGGAAAATTATATTCTAGTTCCATTATTAATTTCAATGTTTTTTCGTCATTCATATTGTAAAGTAGGAAATGGTAAATAAAAACTTGAATTATAAACCTAATTTACGTATAATTCCTCTAGCTGCTAGTATTCCAGTAGCAGCGGCTACATTTATGCCTCTTGATAGTCCTACACCATCTCCAGCTACAAATAAGTTGTCTACTACGGTTTCCATATTGCTATCTACTACAGCCTTCATACTATAGTATTTTATCTCTGGTGCATAGAGAAGCGTATTTGATGAGTAAAGACCAGGGGCTATATTATCAAGCCTTTCTAATCCTTCTATCAAATTGCTTACAACCCTATAGGGCAATCCCATGCTTATATCCCCTGGTGTGACATCTCTTAGTGTAGGTTTTACTGTAGATCTATTTATTCTCTCCCAAGTACTTCTTCTACCTTTCTCGAAGTCTATTAGACGTTGAATTATAGGTTTTTCACCACCCAACCTAGTCACTAATCTAGCTATGCTCTTTCCATATTCTATCGTATCCTCTAATGGATCTGAAAGCTTAATGGTAGTTAAGAAGGCAAAGTTCGTATTATTACTTTTTCTATCAGCAAACGTCTGTCCGTTAACACCTATAGTTCCATCGTCATAAACTTCTTTCATTACAAAACCTCTTGGATTAACACAAAACGTTCTAACCTTATCATCATATTTTTTAGTGTATAAGACTACTTTAGGATCCCAAACTGCAGAAGTTAAATCTTCCATTACGAAAGACTCCACCTCAACTCTTACTCCGATATCTAAAGGCCCAGGAACCATATCGACTCCCAGTTTCTTGGCTTGATCTAAGAACCATTTGGCGCCAGCCCTTCCAGGTGCTACAAGTAACGTTTTAGTCTCTAACTCGCCTTTTTTATCGGTTTTTAATACGAAATGATCAGCTTTCTTTTGAATTTCGAAAACTTCAGTCAATTCTTCTATTTTTATTCCATTTTTTTCTATGTAATTCAGCATATTTTCTATTACGATTGGGGTTTTATCAGTACCTATGTGTCTCTGTCTTATTGGTATGAGTTCTGCTCCAACTTTAGCAGCTCTTCTTTGTATCTCTTTTACTTTCTCCATATTCGGTTCAAATAGTCTATCTTTTGGTGCACCGAATTTAACAAATATTTCATCAATGTAATCAATCAGCTCTTGTGCTTTGTCCCAACTTCTCATGAGCTCATGAAGTTCTCCTCCAATATCTGGTCTTAAATTTATTATTCCGCTACTGAAAGTTCCAGCCCCGCCTATGCCATAAGTTATATTGCATGGGTTGCAGAAAGTGCACTTCTCTTTTGGTGTTAATAGAGGACAAGTTCTCTTTAAAGGTCTTGTTCCTTTATCTATGAGAAGAACTTTAAGATCCCTGTCGACTTTTAAATTGGCGATTTCATATGCTGCAAAAAGCCCCGCCGGACCAGCTCCTACTATAACTACATCATAAATCATTATTGTTCACCTAGTTTTTCTTTTCTTAAATCTATAGTTTCTAATGAATCTTCACCAGTTCCTATTAGTGTTATCGGCGTTTTTAGTTGATCTTCCAATTCTTCTAACCATTTTCTTGCCTCATAAGGCAATTTCTCGTACTCTCTAACCCCTTTAGCTTCCTTAAAAATTGCATCTAATTTGGTTATTGCAACTTGGGTAGCTCCATTTATTTTTATTGCATTCTTAGCTAAATCTATGTTAAATGGCGCACTTCTACGTTTTCTTCCAGTAACTGTTGCTATTTCAGCTATTCCCAGTTTTTGAGCTTCATCCCAACTCAACTCTCCTTCAAGGGGACCTTCACCTACTCTAGTTACATAAGACTTAAATACGATAATTACATGCCTAACGTATTTAGGTCCTATTCCTATCTCACTTAAAATGCCAGATGACGTAGTATTTCTACTTGTAACATATGGGTAATCTCCATGATAAAGACTTAAGTAATGACCTTGAGTACCTTCTACTAAGATCTTATCTCCATTTTCTATTCGTTCTATTAGGAGTTTTGGTACATTAGTCAGATATTGCCTTAGTTCCTCAAAGTCTCTAGCTAGTTTTAATTTTCTTAAAACTCTTTTAGCTTCCGCATACCCAACGCCTTGGCCAGTACTTCCAACAGTTTTCATGAGGTATTCATCTTTTCTTTCTTCTTCTATTTCGTTTTCTGTGATAATCCCAACATGAGGATCTATATAAAGTCTTGATAGGCTGTCGGTTTCTTTTGCCTCATTGATTAATACGTTAATAGACGTCAAAGCACCTGGTGCTAAAACTAATTTAGTGGTTTTATTAACGAAGGCTGAAGGAATTATTCTAACTTTCCAGCTTTTACCCATATAGGTTACAGTATGGCCAGCATTAATTGATCCCGTTCTTACTGCGTATTGTGGGGAATCCTTTAAGGCTAAATAAGAGGCTATTTTACCCTTTCCTTCATCGCCGTAAAAGCCACCAACGAGAATATCTAGCATAAAACACCGTTTTGATTAATCTCGAATATAAGTATATAAACTTTTATCACGCTAAACTATAATTATAAATTCGAAGAAATTACTAAATATAGTAATCCATAGAGCGTTAAATTATAATTACAGTTTCACGTCGTTATTAGATTGAGTTTATCTTGTCTCTCAGCCTCTTTAATTTCTATTGCAATTCTCCTACCAAGACTTATCGGTTTACCAAAGTATAATTTAGAGTATTGGCTTCCTACCCCCATATGCGCATTAGTTCCACCTCCAATTCTAGGGGCTACGTCAAACACTACTAATTCCAATTCTGGTGTTACCATTAGCTGTAATGTAAAAGGACCTATGATTCCAGGGGGTTCTAGCCTTTTAGTAGCTTCAACAAATGCATAGCCTATTTCGAATATTTTCTCCAGTAAACTTTCTCTGATAGTAACTGGCTCATGACCAACCTCTATATATCTAGGTAGCCTATTTAATTTAAGTTGTATTTCTGCTGGAAGTCTATAAAACGAATCTAAGTCACTTTGAATTCTTCTGTCAATGCTTAATAACTCAACTCTGTTAAATAAAGGGCTATAAAAGTAGTTCACATTAAAATGTGCTCCAAGGACGTATTCTTCTATTATCATACTTTTAATACTCTCTTCATCAATTATACCAGCTTTCTGCAGTTCATTTATTTTTTCTTCGAAGTCTTTTCTGCCAACTGCTATGAAAAACCCTCTTTCAACTCTTCTTTTAGCTTCGGGTAACTTAACTATTACTGGCCCTTCTACTTCTTCTGGTTTTAATGTTCTAGGTCTTTTTATCTTTGCCTCGTCAAGTAATCTGTAATAATTTTTGTCACCTAATCTTTCCTCCCATCTCAACATCTTTCTATTTCCGAAGTACTTAGTTTTCATTTTCTCTATGTTATCGTATCCCACATAAACTGCTAAACTTCTATTAGGAACCATTATTGCATTTTCTTCTACTAACATATTGTCTATTTTCTCAGATGCAATCTCTCTGAAATCATCTAATAATATACATTTGTCAACTATTCTATTAAATTCTCTGTACGGTCTTTCTCTACCTTTTTTGCATAAAGCTATTGTTTGGAATCCCTCATCCTTTGCTCCATCAAAAACATCTAAGGCAGAGTGGCTTGCTAATGCTACAATCTTAATCATGTTAGGATTTTATCTAATTTGTTCATATTTAAGGCTAGCTTTATTTCTCTAGCTATTCTTCTACCAACGCTCATAGGTTCGTCCCAATAAAGCCAACTATAAGGACTTCCGTAAATATACAAATTAGTTCCAGCTACAATTCTTCCGGAAAATTCGAAGACTACTATTTCTCCCGAATCCTTAGCTACCGATTCTAAGCAGAAAGGTCCTATCATCCCAGGTGGTACATATTCTCTCACAGTATTTACAAACGAAAGGCCGTAATCATAGACTTTTGGTAATAAACTTTCTCTTGCAACTGCTGGAATATTTCCTACGACTACAAATGTGGGATCAACATTTATATCGGCTGGAAGTCTTCTTAGACCGTCAATATTAGTCTCATACCTTATGTCAATCCCAGTTATCTCAAGTCTATTCATTATCGGGCTATAAAAGAATTGAAAGTACATAGGCACTCCAATTACATATTCTTGAATTATGACTTCATCAATGTTATTAATCATTTTAGAATCTAAAAGCTTTTTAAGTCCTTCTTTTAGCTGTGCCTTATTTTTAGCAATAAAGTATCCTTTACCTCCCTTAGCCCCAGGGAGTTTTACTATTACCATTCTATCGACGTCTTCTGGATTCTCAAACTGTTCTGGTATCGGTATATTTGCGTATTTAAGTAAACTCATCTTCTTTTTCTGATTGGCTTCCCATTCGAACAAATTCCTATTTCCGAAAATCTTTGTCTTTATTCTTTTCACTCTCTCACTACCAATATATTCTACTAAACTACCGTGAGGAATAAGCACTCCGTTATTTTCATACTCATTTATCTTATTCACAGCTTCGTCCTCATTATCATACCCTATTACAGTATCCATAAAAGGGAATTGATTATAGAAATTCACTCTATTTTTTGGTGTTATCTGGACTGTTTTAAATCCCTCTTTTTTAGCACCATGAAGTATTTGTAACGAAGAGTGACTGCCTATAGTTAATATAGTGTCTATCATACCTACCTAACGTTTGTTAAATAAAATTTTAAGTTTTAATATTTTTCATATACTCGTGAGTAATGAAGTTTGTGTTTTAGAATGGAGATATGGAAGCAAAGAAATGAGAGAAATATTTTCTAGGTTAAATATACTTAAAACAATGGCAAAAGTCGAGGTAGCTTTGCTTTACGCTCTTGCAGAAAATGGGTTATGTAAATTAGATGACGCAAAATACGTGGAAAAAATTATAGATAAAATTAACTCGAATAGAGTTGACGAGTTAGAGAAAAAATTAGGTCATGATGTTATGGCATTAACAGTACATTTAGCAGAACTTTCTGGAGAGCACGGTAAAATGATTCATTTTGGAGCAACGAGTTATGATATAGTTGACACAGCTAATGCATTAATAATTAGGGATGCATTACGTATTGTTAAGGAAAAGTTAAAGAAGATAATTCTAATTCTCTCAGACTTGAGTATAAAATATAAAGATACGATAATGGTTGGTAGGACTCATGCACAACATGCCTTACCTATAACTCTAGGTTTTAAATTTGCTAATTACGTCTATGAATTATCCCGTTCTTTAGAGAGATTGTGTGATACTGAGAAAAGAATTTTAAGAATAAAATTTTCTGGCGCAGTAGGTACTATGGCTGGCTGGGGGGATAAGGGTTTAAAAATAGAGAAAGTAATATCGGAAAAACTAAATCTTCCTCCTCATTTAATCACGACTCAAGTTGCACCTAGAGATGGTTTTGCTGAAGTAATTTCCGACCTAGCTATACTAGCTTCTCAACTAGATAGGTTTGCAGTAGAAATAAGGGAATTAATGAGGCCCGAAATCATGGAACTTGCTGAGGGCGAAGCGGTTAATAGGGTTGGAAGCAGTACTATGCCTCATAAAGAAAATCCAGTAACCGCAGAGAAAATTAGCGGGCTTGCAAAAGTAATGAGAGGGCTTGTCATAACTGAGTTAGAGAACATTCCTTTATGGCATGAAAGGGATTTAACTAATAGTTCTTCGGAGAGAATAGTGATATCGCATTCGTTTCTTGTTATTGATGAAATTTTAGATAGTACTATAAAATTACTAGAAAGACTTAAAGTTTACCCAGAAAATATGATGAGAAACTTAGAGTTAAGCAAAGGTCTTATAATGGCTGAAAGTTTAATGATTAATTTAACATTAGCTGGCCTTCCAAGACATGAGGCACATGAGTTAGTTATGAAGCTATCTAGGGAGGCTGAAAGTAATAACACTTCATTATTAGAAGTTGCATTAAAAAATGAGACTATAATTAAGCTTATCGGCATTGAAAAATTAAAGGAAATACTAGATCCTAAAAAGTATTTGGGTGTGTACGACAAACTAATAGATAGGAGTCTAAATTACGCTAAAGAAGCAACTGCTAATTGTATATAATTTTAAAAGTTTTTTCACGTATACTTATTTTGCCGCCGTAGCTCAGTTCGGTAGAGCGCCGGCCTCGTAAGGTAGTATACTAAAGGACCCAGAAAGCCGGTGGTCCGGGGTTCAAGTCCCCGCGGCGGCTTTCGGTGATAAAATGATTTCAGAGCACGAATTTATATCTAATATTATCTCTAGATATACTAAGAACACAAATGACGATGTATACTATGACGGAAAATTACTTTATAAAATAGATGGTTTTCAATTATCTTATAGTTTTAATTTTATGACGTTCTATGATTTAGGTTGGAAAGCGGTAATAAGTTCTGTTAGTGATGTTATTTCGCGGGGCGGGATTCCTAAGACTTTCTTAGTTTCTATAGGGATTCCAAAAGATAAAATCTCTAAATTAGAGGAGTTAGTTCAAGGTGTCTCAGATGCAATTGACTATTACACTGGAATCTATGCGGGTGGTGATTTAAACTCCAGTGATGGTAGTGGATGGATAGATGTGAGCATTATTGGTGAAGCTATTTGTTATAAACCTCCTAAAATTAATGAGGACGGATTGTTATTGATTACTTCTCCTATCGGTTATACATCCCTTATATTTCTATCTTATTTAAAGTCCTGGAGTATAAAATTACTCGAGAAAGCAAAAGGTAAAATTAGACATCCAATAGTGAATAAGCAGTTACCAGAATTTATTAAGAACTATTGTGACGAAATTTATTATTCCACAGATGTAAGTGACGGATTACTTATCTCCTTGTACAACATTATGGAAAGGTCGGGAAAGGGAATAAGAATATATAATTTTCCTATTGCTGATGAGGTTATGGAAGTTAGTAAGGAGTACTCGATCTCTCTAATGGATTTAATAAAATATGGTGGCGAGGAATTTGAGACAATTTTTATTGTAAAAAAATCTCAAGCAGATAAAATTGTTGATGAATTAAAAAATTTAGGTTATAATCCAATAATTTTCGGAGAAATAATAAATGAGAAAAAGATAGTTTATAAAGATAGAAAAGTGGAAAAAAGTGGTTGGGACAACTTTTTAGGTTGGTTTTAACTATTTACTCGGTTAATTTGGTGAAATTGTTTATATATAGCATTACTTAATTCTTTATGAAGGTGTAATATGACGGAAAGCGTGCAGACAAACGAGCAGTCAAAATTTAGGCTTTTGCCTGCTCCTTCAAAATATGAGAACGGCATCATAAAATTTGGTGACAGGGAAATTAAGGTAGGTGGACCTTTACCTAAGCTTGCAGATAGTGAGAAATTAGTAAGAGTAACTAGTTCACTGTGTCCAGTTTGTTATAGGTTGATACCAGCAGTAATATTTGAGAAAGAGGACAAACTCTATATTAGAAAAATTTGCCCAGACCACGGAGAGTTCGAGGATCTGTATTATGGCGATGTAGGATTATATTACAAATTCGATTACTGGGAGTATGAGGGTAAAGGGCCCAAAGTACCTTATGTTGACCTTAAATCCCCTTGTCCTTTTAATTGCGGTTTATGCCCTATGCATCATCAGCACTCTGCTTTAGTTAATTTAGTAATTACTAATAGGTGCGACTTGTCTTGTTGGTACTGCTTCTTCTTTGCCGAAAAAGCTGGATATGTCTTTGAGCCTACGTTAGAGCAGATAAAGTTTATGGTAAATCAGTTAAAGAGACAAGACATTACTTTAGTTATTCAAATAACTGGTGGAGAACCTACATTAAGAGAAGATTTGATAGAAATAGTTAGGACTTTAAGAGAGAGTGGAGTAAAACATATACAACTTAACACATGGGGTGGTACTTTCGCTAAGATGTATTTAGAAGATCCAGAATACGCTATTAAGTATGCTAGGGAGCTAAGGGAGGCTGGTGTTAACACCATTTATATGAGTTTTGACGGCGTAAGTAGGAGGACTAATCCTAAAAATCATTGGGAGGTACCGTATACTCTAGAGGTTTTCAGAAAGGCCGGTATGACTAGTGTAGTATTAGTACCCACTGTGATTAAGACTGTTAATGACCATGATTTAGGTAATATAGTAAAGTTCGCAGCATATAATCTAGACGTAGTAAGAGCTGTTAATTTCCAGCCAGTAAGTTTAACTGGAATGATGAAAAGGAATATGAGGAACAAATTTAGGATAACTATACCAGAGGTTTTAAAAGCGATTGAAGAACAAACAAACGGAGAAATTACCAGAGATAGTTGGTATCCCATTGGGACTTCCGTTGTGTTCTCTAAACTGATAGAGGCGATAACTGGTAAAGAACAGTTCGAGATGGCAAATCATCCAAGTTGTGGAGCTGGGACTTATGTGTTTATTGAGTGGAGAAATGGTGAACCACATTTTATACCATTATCCAGGTTTATAGATTTAGAAGGACTTCTAGAATATTTAAAGGAGAAAACTGAAGAGTTGAAGGAGGGTGGTAATAAATACTGGATAGGAATAAAATTACTCTATAACTTAAGAAAGTTCATCGATAAAGAGAAAGGACCTAAAGACTTTGACGTTTATGCAATGTTACGGAATATAATTATTAATCATAGCTATGAGGCATTGGGAGAATGGCATTATAGAACACTCTTCTTAGGCACAATGCACTTTATGGACTTATACAATTATGATATTCAGAGAGTTATGAGATGTGATATACATTACGTAGTACCAGATGGTAGAGTAATTCCATTCTGCACATATAACGTGTTAAACGACTTATACAGAGATAAGATATTAAAAGAATATCAAATTCCCTTAGATAAATGGACGAAATTGTACGGAGAAGACAGTATAGGTGATAAGATGAAATATAAGAGAATTGCAAGTAAGTTAGAAGAAGGAGAAATGTATAAAATAACTTATAAACCGTTTATGTAATTTTTTTATAAATTAAGTGAACTTCTTGTCCGCATTCACATAATTTCACATCCACCAGTTTTAGTATTGGTGATCTTGCTCCTTCAAATCCTTCACCGTTAGCAAATGAAGTCCCATTTCCAAAGATTCTAGGCGAAATTGTAACTCTAATTTCATCAAAACATCCATACTTTACAAAGTTCCATATTGTTTTTCCTCCACCTTCTATCATTACTTTTCTTACTCCTCTCCTATAAAGATCGGCCATTATGTTGCAAGGCGATAAATTCTCCAAAAGTACTATAGTTATACCGGGTTTTCTTTTAAGTTCTTCTAAATTTTTCTTCTTTAATTCATTGATCTGGTTACTAGTATATACAATAGTAGCTGGAGGTGTTGTGAATATATTTGAGTCTGGATTTAAGTTAAGTGATGAAGAAATTACTACCCTTATTGGGTTTTTCCCTTTAGCATATTTTAATGTCAACCTAGGGTTATCTATTCTTACAGTTTCAGCACCAACGAGAACAGCATCAACTTCGCTTCTTAGAATATGTTGCCTTCTTTTATCAGCGCTACAACTTAGCTCGCTGTAATGGTCTTTAGCCGCTAATTTACCATCTATTGTTATTGTACTAAAAATGATTATATAAGGTCTCATCTTACAATCTTTGTAACTTCTTTTTTAGGTATTAAATTATGCAGCCATACTCTTAAATTACATTTACTTCGTTGTTTACATAATAGGCAACAATCTATGCAAACATTAATTTTTCTTATACTACAGTACTTTAATTCTGTGAACCTTCCACAACTTTCACATCTCTCTTCATAAACCAAGGTTCTTCCACTTTTTCAAATTTAAACGCATTGCATATATATCTAACTTTTCCTATAATACCGCTAATATTTAAAGCACCAGAAAAGATAACGTCTTTATACTTTAGAATTATACCGCCTCCCCTAATACTTTTGGTAGGAATTACAAGTATATCAGTCTCATCAATTCTATTTCCTTTTAACTCAATACTAACGTTTACGGGTGGATAAGAATCATTTTCACAAATCCCTTTTCTTATAGAAGGGGCGTCAAAACTAGAAGCTAATACAGGGATATTAAAGAGGTTTGATATAAAAGATGCACCCCCAGCTACTTCCTTTTTGCAACTGGTTAATACCAATAGTTTAGGCTTTGATTGAAGTTTCACTGATAGTTCTATTATTTCATTTATAATAAATGAAGAGTCACTAGAGTCACTGGAATCTATCATTATTAAACCATTAGAATTTATTAAATACACATAATAATTTCCCTTGATTGCGAAGATATTATCTTCTATTTTAGCTATCATAGTTGAAATATAGGTACAATTGTTATCGTGCTATTATTAATTTTTTGCCACTCCTTTCCTACAGCCGCTATAGTTAATGCTCCTACAATTTCTGCGTTAGCCTTTTTCAGTAATTTTGCTGTTGTTAAGATAGTTTTGCCGCTTCTTATCACGTCATCTATTATAAGTATTTTGTCTCCGGGATCTATGTAATCTTTTCTCAGATATATAGATGTCACTACACCCTCACTCTCCTTTAAACTTTCATCTAGGTAATCAATGTGGATAGAATCCTTATGTTTTTTAACTATTATTAGTGGTTTTGCTAATGCTTCTGCGGTCAACGTGGCAAAGGGTATACCATTAACCGCTATAGTTACAACCTTGTTAACTTCCTTATTGTTAAAATATTTCTGATAATAAATCTGTATCAATATTTTGAGTAAATTAGGATAAAAAAGTAATTGCGAAGTATCTATATATCCGTCGTCATAATAAATTATTTTACTTGATAAGAATTTGATTAAGAATTCTTTACTCTTAATTTTATCAAGTATTTCCTTAGAATGAATATCGCTAGGAATAGTAGTACCATTAACATACCTACATAGTAAACTCTCTTGAATGTTAAAAATTTTCGAGAGCTCCTTATAAGTATAAGCGTTTTTCAACTCCCTTAATAGGTCGACTACTAGTAATCTAGTACGTGTTTCGTTAAGCCTGGAACTGTGGTTTGAAATAAATATCACCACTAAATATATACTAATTGATGAACGAGGTTTTAAGTGCTGAGTGGTGACGACAAACCCACGCTGTGATCTAGATTCCTAACACTTTCCTTATAAGTTCGTTAGTAAGTTGTGGATCCGCTCTTTTTCCAGTCTTCTTCATAACCTTGCCTACAAGATAGTTTATGACTTTAGGATCTTTCTTAGCTTTTTCTGCGGCTTCTGGTTCC
Organism: Sulfolobaceae archaeon; assembly: GCA_028277025.1. The sequence goes on along the minus strand of JAPYVG010000007.1, from coordinate 22,333 downwards.
TCAGCTATAACTTCTTTTATAACTTGTAGTAAGTAGTCTGTATCACGTAAACTAATTAGACCTTTTTCTTTAATTATTTGAGACGGCATCTTACCTTCTAATACTATTTCTGGTAAGATTTCTTTGGCTATTTTTATAGTAATAGTGCCGTTATCAAGTAAGTTAAATAATTCTACGAGGTGTTTCGGAGTAGCTTTTGACTGGGAAGGACTAAGGTTTTTATCGTTTATCCATCTTAGATAATCGTTAATAAGAAGGTTAGCCAGTTTCTTATAATCGTGGTATGATTTTGCAGTTTCCTCAAATAAGTCAGCTAGGGCTTTGTCTATGACTAGTACTGTGGCATCATATTCTGAGATCCCATATTGTTTAATCATTCTCTGTATTCTCGCATCTGGTAATTCTGGTAAAGTAGATTTAATTTCGCTTATTAACTCCTCTGTTATAGGATAGGGTGGTAAATCTGGGTCTGGAAAATATCTATAGTCCTCTTCTTGCTCTTTAGTTCTTGTTGGAACAGTTACTTTTCTTTGCGAGTCCCAATGCCTTGTCTCCCTTTCAACTTTTAATCCTTGTGATAATGCAGCTTTTTGCCTTGCTATTTCATATTTTAAAGCTTCCTCAACTTCTTTTGGAGAACCAATGTTCTTGACTTCTACTCTTTCTCCACCCTCCACAGAAACATTAGCATCAGCTCTCATTGCCCCTTCTAATTCACAATTACATACTCCTAAATGCTCTAAGATAGAACGTAGCTTATCTAAGAATTCTCTAGCTTCTCTTGGTTCTTCCATGTCCGGTTCTGTTACTATTTCGAGTAATGGGAATCCAGACCTATTATAATCAAGAAGTGTATATTTGCTTGTTAGCATAGATCCAGTAGGATAGACAATTTTAGCTGGGTCTTCTTCTATGTTTATTCTCCTTATTCTAACCGTTTTTCCGTCCTTTAACTTTATATATCCTCCTTTACTGATGGGAACACTTCCGGGTCCATCATATTGTGAGATTTGATAATTTTTAGCCATATCTGGGTAAAAATAATGTTTCCTAACCATTACCAGTTTATCTGCTATTTTTCCATTTAATGCCAAGGCAACCATTATTGCGCTTTTTACAGCATTTTCATTTAAAACTGGAATAGCACCAGGTAATCCTAAACAGACTGGGCAAGTTACTGTGTTTGGATCTTTGTCAGTATAATCAGTTGGACAAGAGCAGAAAAGTTTAGTTTTTAGGGAAGTTAAGTGAACGTGAACTTCGAGACCTATTTTTGGCATAATTAATACGTTTTATAGGAGGTAAAAAATAATTTTTATTATAAATAGGGCTTCATCCAAATGCCCTATCTCCAGCATCCCCTAAACCTGGTATTATATACCCTCTATTATCTAATTCTGGGTCTACAGATATTGTAAAAATATTAATATCTGGAAATTCTGACAAAATTCTTCTTAATCCATATTCAGAAATTATAACAGAAACTACATAGATTCTTTTTGGGTTATAAGGTTTTATTAAATTAATAACTTTTCTCATCGTACTTGCAGTTGCTATCATTGGATCTGCTATTATTACGTTATCTTTACTTGATATTTGTGGTATTTTACTATAAAATATCTCTACTTCCATATCTTGCGGGAAGCCGTTTGATACTTCTGTTTCTTTTCTACTGGCAGCTACTACCCCTAATCTGGCCGTGGGCAAGGCTTTTAGTAACCCTTCAACTAAAGGCGTTGCTGCCCTTAAGATATTTATTATTACAACATTTTCAAGATCGTAAATGTAAACTCCCTTAGCTTTAGTACCTAAAGGAGTTTCTACTTCTACTGTTGTATAATCTAGTGTATTAAGTATTTCATATCCTATTATTCTTCCTAGCCTAACTAGTGTTTTCCTAAAATTTATTTGATCTGTATTTTTAGATCTTAATTGAGTTAAAAAATGCAATGCTATAGGTTTTGAGAGTAAATATAAAGGCATATCTTTACCTCTTAGTACTTAGCTTCCTCGCCTCTCTTTCAGTCTCTCTAAGTATTAATATGTCACCTAACCTTACTGGCCCCTTTACGTTTCTAGTCAGTATTCTTCCTTTGTCTCTTCCTTCTAGAACTCTAACTCTAACTTGTGTTACCTCTCCAGTGACTCCAGTTCTATCCAGTATTTGAATAACTTCCGCTGGGAATCCGAATTCTTCTATTATTGATGATTGTGAGGTTTGAGCTTTTTCTTTCTCACTCATCTTTCTACCCTAATAATTGACATACCAATTCACTTAAATACTTCACTCTCTTTGTATTTACATAACCATGGTAGCAATAAGACAATGCAGTTTTTGTGGAAAAGAAATCTTGCCTGGAACCGGGCTAATGTATGTTAGAAACGATGGGACTATACTGTGGTTCTGCTCGAATAAGTGCAGAAAATCAATGTTAAAATTGCACAGAGATCCTAAGAGATTAAAATGGACTAAATTCTATATGGGTGCTAGGAAATGACAATCCAAAGAACCTTTGTTATGATAAAACCAGACGGTGTGAAAAGGCGTTTAGTGGGAGAGATAATATCTAGATTTGAAAAGAGGGGATTAAATATAATTGGCTTAAAAATGGTTCAGATGGATAGAAGTATTGCAGAGAAATTGTATGAAGAACACAAGGGTAAATCATTTTTCGAGGAGTTAATAAATTATGTAACATCTGGTCCAGTAGTATGTATGGTGGTTGAGGGAGACGAGGCCGTAAGTGTTGTTAGGAAAATGATTGGGAATACAGATCCTAAAGAGGCTCCCCCAGGTACTATAAGAGGGGATTACGCACTGTCTAAGGCCGAAAACGTTATTCATGCATCAGATAGTGAAGAAAAAGCTAAGAGGGAAATGAGCATATTTTTCAGCGAAGATGAACTGATTAAATCTGTAGTCCAAGTCCGTACGTAGGGTCTGTGGTTCTTTTTATATTAATTATTTCTTTTATTACCTCCCTCATATCATCTGTTATTATATCTTTATATTTCTGTACCAATATCTCTAAATCTTCCTTAGGAACATCAGTGTATAAGATGTCCCCTTCATCAATTTGCCTGCCAACCATTACATTTCCTTTTATTGAAATAGCGACTTCCATTCCCTTAGTGGCTTTATCTATACTTTTCTTGTTATCTTGAATTTGAAGTACTTCTCCCACTCTTTTACCATCTTTCTTTATTAATGGAGATTTAGACTTTAATATTCCTCCTACTACTTCTATTCCTACTATTGCTGGGTCACTTCTTCTAAAGACATAACCTGGTAAGATCTTCATTTTAGCAGGTAAAACTAAGCTTTCTAACGTTCTTCTCTTCTCACTTTCTCTCACTTCATTTATATACTTTTCTATGTTATCAATAAGCTGATAAATTATTTCGTCATAAATTAATTTAATCTTACTTGGTATTTCTATACCAGGTAAAGGCTTTACCCTAAATGCTGCTATTATCCCGTATTCCTTAGCTTCTTGAAGGGTTAATTCAGCTTCAGTTATATCGTGTTTAGTTATTGGCCCTATATCTGCGAGTCTTATAGGTATTTTTTTCTGCTGTAATGCATTGACTATTGCTTCTAAACTTCCCAAGCTATCGGCTTTAACTACGATTCCAGCAATATTAGCGTTATAATATTTTACGCTAGAAATCTCTTCTTGAATTATCTTTTTATACTCTTCAATTTGGTTTTCATTCTCTGCAACAAATATTGGTGAGCCAGCTAGTGCGTCCTCTAGGTTCGGTGCGTATATTTTAACTCCAGCAGCTGCATAAACTTCGTCGATAGGCATTAAGTCGGTTTTAGCTAATTTTATATCTTGCAACGGTTTAGGTACAAGGATTGACCTAACTTTAGTTATTATAACTCCATTTAATCCGCCTAGGACTATCGTGTCGTTTTTCTTTAATACACCATCATATATGATTACATCTATTGTATGCCCTAAACCTGGTAGTTCCTTAACTTCTAACACTACGCCTTTTGCGGGTCCCTCGGCAAATCTTAGTTTGTTTTTCATATAATTCTGTGTTAAACCGGCTAATAATGCTAATAGTTCAGCTATCCCTTCACCAGTTTTAGCAGATACTGGTACTATTGCTACTGTTCGAGTGAAGTCTTTTATTCTATCAAATCTCTCTGAGTTAAAACCTTGTTCTGCCAATTGCCCGACTAGGTTATATACTAAACTATCTAAATATGCTAGAACTTCCTGTTTTTGATACTTTATACTTTCTAAGAATGAATAAGTTTGTTGAGCTTTCCAACCAGATATTTTATCAATTTTATTTGCCGCAACTAAGAACGGGACTTTTCTACTTTTGAGTATTTCTATAGATTCCACTGTTTGTTTTTGAAAGCCTTCAGTTATATCTACTACTAATATGGCAATATCCGCAACACTTCCTCCTCTTTTTCTTAAGTTACTAAAAAGTTCATGGCCGGGCGTATCTATGAACAATAAGCCTGGAATTTCTAGTTTTATAGGAAATAATTTCTTTAAAGGTTCTGAAAGTTTTTCAATAACGCTTGTTGGTACAAAGCTTGCACCAACTTCTTGTGTCATTTCCCCGGGCTCTTTTTTCACTACTGCGGTTCCTCTTATTTTATCAAGTAATGTAGTTTTTCCGTGATCTACATGTCCTAGCACTACTACTATAGGCTGTCTTAACTTCTTTTTCTCTAATTGCTGTGTCGTACTCATTCACCTAAATCACATTATCTTTATTATGCTTAATTAAGGTAGCGGTGGACGATCTTGAAAAAATTTAATCTTATCAAAAATTAAGATACTGGTGCTATTAGTTTGAGTGAGCTCGACAAAAAAGCTATAGAAGTTTCATCGAAATATAAAGGTAAAATTCAGATTTTACCTAAAGTTCCAATAAAATCATTAGAAGACTTTGCTATACTTTATACCCCTGGCGTTGCCGCAGTATCTAGGGAAATTGCTAAAAATAAAGAGTTATCATTTCATTATACTTATAGATGGAACGCTATAGCAATAGTCACTGACGGTACAAGAGTGCTAGGCCTCGGGGATATAGGTCCGGAGGCGGCAATGCCAGTAATGGAGGGAAAAGCGCTGCTTTTTAAGTTTTTAGGTGGAGTTGATGCAATACCAATAACTTTAGGGACAAAAGATCCAGATAAAATAATAGAAACAGTGAAACTTCTTGAGCCATCATTTGGAGGAATAAACTTGGAAGACATAGAATCTCCAAAATGTTTCTATATTTTGGATAAACTGAGGGAAATGTTAGAAATTCCTATTTGGCATGACGATCAGCAAGGTACTGCTGGTGCCACCTTAGCTGGGCTCATAATTTCTCTCGAGCTTACTGGTAAAGATCCCAGAAACGTTAAGGTTGTGCTTTTCGGTGCTGGTGCCGCAAATATAGCTACTGCAAGATTACTGGATAAGTACGGTATTCCATATAAAAATATGATAATTATTGATAGCAGAGGTCCTTTATATAAGGGGAGGAGCGACGAGGACGAGATTAAATTAGAAAACCCATGGAAATATGAACTACTAGTAAAAACTAATAAGGATAACGTAACAACCGTAGAGGAAGCATTCAAAGGTGCGGATATTCTAATAGCAGCTTCCAGACCCGGTCCAGGAGTAATAAAACCAGAATGGATAAAGTCTATGAATAAGGATTCAATAGTGTTCGCTTTAGCCAATCCCACCCCAGAAATTTGGCCTGATGAGGCTAAGAAAGCTGGGGCTAAGATAGTTGCAACGGGTAGAAGCGATTTACCTAATCAAGTCAATAACTCTCTTATCTTTCCAGCAGTATTCAGAGGATCTCTTGATGTAAGGGCTAAGACCATTACTGATGAGATGGTTATTGAAGCTGCAAGAGAGTTGGCAGCTTTTGTAAGAGAAAAGGGAGCTAACGAAAATTATATAATTCCTAAAATGACAGAGTGGGAAGTTTATCCTAGAGTAGCAGCTGCAGTAGGTATAAAGGCTATACAGCAAGGCATTGCAAGAGTTAAGTTAAGTTATGATGAGTTATATCAGTCAGCAAAGACTATGATAGAGAACGCGAGAAGGCAGTTGGCGTCATTAACATAAAGTTTTATAAAGTGAGTAGTACTTTTTATTTACACAATACAAGGATGGTGAATTTTTATGCGTTCTTCCTCTAAAAAGAAAGTTGACATTACCCAGTATGGGCTGATTCCTAAGCACGAGATTGTGCCATTGGAGGAAGCATATAAATTGCTTAAAGAACTGGGGGTTAAACCAGAACAGTTACCTTGGATTAAAGCTTCTGATCCTATGGCTAAGGCTATTGGTGCTAAACCCGGTGATATCATAAGAATTACAAGGAATAGCCCATTTACTGGGCAAACAGTAAGCTATAGGTATGTTATAAGTGGGTGAGCCTTAGTGTCTTTAAGTGTTGAAGATAGATGGACAATCGCTGAGTCGTTCTTTAAGGTAAGGGGGTTAGTAAGACAGCACTTAGATTCATTTAATGACTTCTTAAGGAATAAATTACAACAAGTAATAGATGAGCAAGGAGAAATATCGACTGAAATCCCTGGGTTAAAAATTAAATTAGGGAAGATACGTTATGATAAACCTGGAGTTAGAGAGACAGATAGAGGGCCAATAAGGGAAATTGCTCCAATGGAAGCTAGATTAAGGAACTTAACATATGCTGCACCACTTTACCTAACCATGATCCCTGTTGAAAACAACATAGAAGGAGAACCAGTAGAAGTTTACATTGGTGACTTACCTATAATGTTAAAATCAATAGCAGATCCCACTGCATCGATGTCTGCAGAAGAACTTATAGCAATAGGAGAGGATCCAAAAGACCCAGGCGGATATTTTATTGTAAATGGTACTGAGAAGGTCTTAGTGGCACAAGAGGATTTAGCTACTAATAGAGTTCTAGTAGATTACGGTAAAAGTGGTTCAAATGTAACTCATGTTGCTAAAGTCACTTCTTCAGCCGCTGGTTATAGAGTTCAAGTGGTTATTGAAAGGTTAAAAGATAGTACCATTCAAGTATCTTTTGCCACCGTCCCAGGTAGGATCCCGTTCGTAATAATGATGAGAGCACTAGGTTTTACAAGAGATCAAGACATCGTTTATGCGGTATCATTAGATCCGCAGATTCAGAACGAGCTATTACCTTCACTTGAACAAGCCAGTTCAATAGCGACTGTAGAAGATGCTTTAGATTTTATAGGAAATAGGGTTGCCATAGGGCAAAAAAGGGAAAATAGAATTCAAAAGGCTGAACAAATAGTAGACAAATATTTCTTACCCCATTTAGGAACATCTCCAGAAGATAGGAAAAAGAAAGGCTATTATCTTGCCAGTGCAGTAAATAAACTACTAGAGCTTTATTTAGGAAGAAGAGAACCAGATGATAAAGACCATTATGCTAATAAGAGGGTTAGGTTAGCTGGAGACTTATTTACAAGCCTCTTTAGAGTGGCTTTTAAGGCTTTCACTAAAGACCTAGTGTATCAATTAGAGAAATCCAAAGTTAGGGGTAGGAGATTATCCTTATCAGCATTAGTTAGAGCTGATATAATTACCGAGAGGATTAGGCATGCTCTAGCCACAGGTAATTGGGTTGGGGGAAGAACTGGTGTAAGTCAACTTCTTGATAGAACTAATTGGTTATCAATGCTCAGTCACTTAAGGAGGGTAGTGTCCTCTTTAGCTAGAGGTCAGCCTAACTTTGAAGCTAGAGATTTACATGGAACTCAGTGGGGTAGGATGTGTCCCTTTGAGACGCCAGAAGGGCCTAATAGTGGACTAGTTAAAAACTTAGCTCTAATGGCCCAGGTGTCAGTAGGTGTTAACGAGAAGGCTGTAGAGAAGGTGATTTATGATCTAGGTGTAATTCCGATAGACGAAGCGATTAGGAAAATAACCGAAGAAGGAGAAGATACTAGTAAGTACCTTAATTGGAGTAAGGTTTATTTGAATGGCAGTTTCTTGGGCTATTACCCAGATGGTAAAGAGCTTGCAGAAAAAATAAGACAGCTAAGAAGGGAAGGAAAGATAAGTGATGAGGTAAATGTCGCTCATATCGTAACCGATTATATTAATGAAGTTCATATTAATTGTGATGCTGGTAGAGTTAGGAGACCCCTAATAATAGTTAAGGATGGTAAACCATTAGTCACTGAGGAGGATGTGGAAAAAATTAGAAGGGGCGAGATTACTTTTGATGACTTAGTAAAACAAGGTAAAATTGAGTTTCTAGACGCGGAAGAGGAGGAAAACACTTATGTAGCTTTAAACCCAGAGGATTTAACAGTAGAGCATACACATTTAGAGATTTGGCCTCCAGCAATAATGGGAATAACTGCATCAATAATTCCATATTCTGAGCACAATCAGTCACCGAGAAATACTTATCAGTCCGCAATGGCAAAACAGGCTTTAGGCTTATATGCAGCTAATTACCAGATAAGGACTGATACAAGAGCACACTTATTACATTACCCACAAAAGCCACTTGTACAGACTAGGATGTTAAATGTGATCGGGTATAATGACAGACCAGCTGGAAATAACGCCATATTAGCGATAATGTCTTTCACAGGCTATAATATGGAAGATGCTATAATAATGAACAAATCATCCGTAGAAAGAGGAATGTATAGGTCTACGTTCTTTAGGCTTTACTCTACTGAAGAAGTTAAGTATCCTGGAGGCCAAGAGGATAAAATAATGGTTCCAGAGGCTGGTACAAAGGGCTATAAGGGTAAGGAGTATTATAGATTATTAGAGGATAATGGCATAGTTCCTCCAGAAGTCGAAGTTAAAGGAGGAGATGTATTAATAGGAAAGGTAAGTCCACCTAGATTCTTACAAGAATTTAAAGAGTTAGCTCCAGAGCAGGCTAAGAGGGATACTTCAGTTGTAACTAGGCATGGAGAAATGGGAATTGTAGATTTAGTTCTAGTAACTGAAACAGCTGAAGGTAATAAGCTCGTAAAAGTAAGGGTAAGAGATTTAAGAATACCAGAAATAGGAGATAAATTTGCTACCAGGCACGGGCAGAAAGGAGTAGTAGGGATGTTAATTAGTCAAGCCGATATGCCGTATACAGTGAAAGGGGTTGTACCAGATATCATACTAAATCCTCATGCACTGCCTTCAAGAATGACCATCGGGCAAATAATGGAAGCTTTAGCAGGTAAATATGCGGCACTATCTGGTAAATCCGTAGATGCTACTCCCTTCATAAAGTCCACAAGTATTGAAGAAATAAAAGAAGGGTTACTTAAATTAGGTTATTTACCGGACGGTACCGAAGTAGTTTACGACGGTAGAACCGGGCAAAAATTAAAGAATAGAATAATGTTTGGAATAGTTTATTACCAGAAACTACACCATATGGTTGCGGACAAAATGCATGCTAGGGCCAGGGGACCAGTACAAATATTAACTAGACAACCAACAGAAGGTAGGGCAAGAGAAGGTGGATTAAGGTTCGGAGAAATGGAGAGAGACTGTTTAATCGGTTTTGGTACTGCAATGTTGATTAAAGATAGGTTATTAGATAATTCGGATAAGGCTACAATTTATGTTTGTGATCAGTGCGGTTATATAGGGTGGTATGATAGGAATAAGAATAGGTATGTCTGTCCCATTCATGGGGATAAGGCAACTTTATACCCTGTCACAGTATCTTACGCATTTAAACTCTTAATTCAAGAGTTAATGAGTATGGTAATTTCTCCAAGGATAATTCTAGGTGATAAAATATCTTTAGGAGGTGAGTCAAATGAGTGAAAAAATAATAAAAGGAATAAAGTTTGGTATCTTATCTCCAACTGAAATAAGGCAGATGTCAGTTACTGCAATAATTACATCAGAAGTCTATGATGAAGACGGCACTCCTATTGAAGGCGGTGTAATGGATCCAAGATTAGGTGTCATAGAACCGGGACAAAAGTGCCCAGTCTGTGGTAATACCTTAGCATCTTGTCCAGGGCATTTTGGTCATATTGAATTAGTAAGACCAGTAATTCACGTAGGTTATGTTAAGCATATTTATGATTTCTTAAGGGTCACTTGTAGGAGATGTGGTAGAATCAAAATAAAAGAGGAAGAATTAGAAAGATATAAAAGGATCTATTATGCAATAAGAAACAGATGGCCTTCTGCAACGAGAAGACTTATTGATTATATAAAGAAAGTTGCAATTAAAAACATGGTGTGCCCCCATTGTGGTGAGAAGCAATATAAGATAAAATTAGATAAGCCCTACAACTTTAACGAAGAAAGAAAAGATTCGATTGTAAGACTTACACCCTCAGAAATTAGAGAGAGACTAGAAAGAATACCAGATAGTGACGTAGAATTATTAGGATATGATCCTAAAACTTCTAGACCAGAATGGATGGTGCTAACAGTATTACCAGTCCCCCCGATAACAATTAGACCCTCAATAACAATTGAAAGTGGTATTAGGGCTGAAGACGACTTAACACACAAATTGGTAGATATTATAAGAATTAATGAGAGATTGAAAGAGAGTATTGAAGCCGGTGCACCAGAATTAATTGTAGAAGACTTATGGGACTTACTCCAATATCACGTTTCAACGTATTTTGATAATGAAATTCCTGGATTACCGCCCGCAAAACACAGATCTGGCAGGCCCTTAAGGACTTTAGCCCAAAGACTTAAGGGTAAGGAGGGTAGGTTCAGAGGCAACTTATCTGGTAAGAGGGTTGACTTCTCTTCTAGGACCGTAATCTCTCCAGATCCTAACATAAGTATTGATGAAGTTGGTGTTCCGCAAGCGATTGCGAAACTACTTACAGTTCCAGAGAAAGTAACTAAGATGAATATTGAGAGAATGAGACAATACGTAATTAATGGCCCAGATAAGTGGCCCGGTAGTAATTACGTTATTAGACCAGATGGTAAGAGAATCGACCTAAGATATGTTAAAGATAGGAAAGAATTAGCGGCAAGCTTAACCCCTGGCTATATTGTAGAAAGGCATCTTATAGATGGTGATATAGTGCTATTTAACAGACAACCATCGTTGCACAGAATCTCTATGATGGCACATAAGGTTAAAGTCCTCCCTGGAAGAACTTTTAGGCTCAACTTACTAGTCTGCCCGCCATATAATGCAGACTTTGACGGAGATGAAATGAATCTTCACGTTCCACAATCTGAGGAGGCTATTGCTGAGGCTGAGGAAATTATGCTAGTTCATAAAAACATAATAACGCCAAGATATGGAGGGCCAATTATGGGTGGTGCACAAGATTATATAAGTGGCGCTTATTTACTCACTGTAAAAACTACATTATTGACTAAAGAAGAGGTAACTACGATTTTGGGCGTTACTGACTTTGCTGGTGAGTTAGGGGAACCAGCAATTTTAGCTCCTAAGGAATATTATACTGGTAAACAAGTCGTAAGCCTATTCTTACCGAAGGACTTTAACTTCCATGGTCAAGCTAATATTTCAAAAGGACCTAGACAATGTAAGAATGAGGTTTGTCCTCATGATTCATTCATAGTTATAAAAAATGGTATTTTACTTGAAGGAGTATTAGATAAAAAGAGTATAGGAAACCAACAGCCAGAGAGCGTTTTACATTGGCTAATTAAAGAATATGGAACAGAATATGGTAAATGGATATTGGATAATATGTTCAAGATGTTTATTAGGTATGTAGAAATAAGAGGATTTACAATGACGCTTGATGATGTGACAATACCCGAGGTTGCTTTAAAGGAGATAGATCAAATCATAGCTAATGGGTACACTAAAGTAAATGAACTTATAGCGCAATTTAATGAAGGTAAACTAGAGCCTATTCCAGGGAGAACGCTAGAGGAAAGCCTAGAGGACTACATTTTAGATACTTTAGATAAACTTAGAAAAGATGCCGGAGATATTGCTACTAAGTACTTAGATCCGTTTAATAATGCATATATAATGGCAATTACTGGTGCTAGAGGAAGTGAGCTAAATATTACTCAGATGACAGCGATGTTAGGGCAACAGTCAGTAAGAGGAGAGAGAATAAAGAGGGGATATATGAATAGAACATTACCTCACTTTAAACCAGGAGATAAATCTCCAGATTCTAGGGGATTTGTACATAATTCGTTCACAAGAGGATTATCACCAATTGAATTATTCTTCCACGCTGCTGGTGGTAGGGAAGGACTAGTTGATACTGCGGTTAAGACTTCACAAAGCGGTTATATGCAAAGGCGCTTAATTAATGCTCTTTCAGATTTAAGAATTGAATACGATGGTACAGTAAGGACATTATATGGTGAAATAGTTGAGTTCGCATACGGAGATGATTTAGTACATCCAATGTATAGTGCTCATGGGAAAAATGTTGATATTAACAGAGAAATTGAAAGAGTAATAGGTTGGAAGAGGTGAGGTTATGTTATCTGATCAGTTAAAAGAATATTTAAATAAAAGATTAGAAGAAGTAAAAGCTAAACTTCCCGATAAAATAATAGAGGATTTAAGAAATGCAATACTTTCCATTGACATAGATGTGACAGAGGAGGAAATAGATAGAATAATAGAGCTTACAATTAAAGATTACGAAGGATCACTGATTGAGCCTGGGGAAGCTGTAGGGATAGTAGCTGCTCAGTCTATAGGAGAACCTGGAACACAAATGACGTTAAGGACATTCCACTTTGCTGGAATTAGAGAGTTGAACGTTACATTAGGTTTGCCAAGGCTTATAGAGATCGTTGATGCTAGGAAAACTCCCTCTACACCAATGATGACCTTGTATCTCACAGACGAATACAAAAAAGACAAAGAAAAAGCATTAGAAATAGCAAGAAAAATTGAGTATACAAAAATAGAGAATGTTGTGGCTTCTGTTAGTATAGATATTTCGTCAATGTCAATAACTTTACAATTAGATGAGGATATGCTAAAAGATAAAGGAGTCACAGTAGATGATGTGAAAAAAGTTATTTCGAAGCTTAAGATAGGAAGCATTAGGATTGAAGATGTCGATGAATATACCTTTACGATTTACTTCGAGAACGTTGATAGTATTATGGGATTATTTAAAATGAGGGAAAAGATATTGAATACTAAAATTAAGGGAGTGAAAGGCATAAAAAGAGCTATAGTTCAAAAGAAAGGTGACGAATATGTTATAATTACCGATGGTTCCAACATAGAGGGAATTTTAGGCGTTAAGGGGATTGATATTTCTAAGATTCAGACAAATAATATTCATGAAGTCGCAGAGGTATTTGGTATCGAAGCTGCTAGAGAATTAATAATAAGGGAAATAAAGAGAGTATTAGATGAGCAAGGTTTGGACGTTGATATCAGACATATAGTTTTAGTAGCTGATATGATGACTAAAACTGGTATTATAAGACAGATAGGTAGACATGGTGTTACGGGTGAGAAGAGTAGTATTTTGGCTAGGGCTGCGTTTGAAGTGACAGTTAAACATTTATTAGATGCTGCAGCTAGAGGAGAGATAGAAGAATTTAAAGGAGTGGTGGAAAACATTATTATCGGACAACCCATTAGATTGGGAACAGGCATTGTTGAGCTCACCATGAAACCTAATGTGAGGTGATAAAAAGTGTCAGAAGGTTCAACGTTTGAAGGTGAATTAAAAGTTTTACTTAAGACTGGAAAGGTAGTTTTAGGCACTAGGAGAACATTAAAGATGCTTAAGGTAGGTAAGATAAAAGGAATTATAACGGCTTCAACGCTCAGAGAAGATTTAAAAGAGGATCTGAAGGCATATGCAAAATTTGATAACATCCCAATTTATGAATATAGCGGTAGCGGATATGATTTAGGAACTTTGTGTGGAAAACCTTTTATGGTTTCTACCATAGGCATATTGGATGAGGGGGAATCTAAAATACTTGAATTGGCTAAAGAGAAGAGGTGAGCAATTAGTTGCCGGAAATTAAACTTACTTCTGACGAACTAAGATTTATGTCACTTTTTCAGGATATTACTAGAGTAACAGCTAAGGACTGCGTTATAGATGAGAAAAATAATAGAATAATATTCCTTATCAGCCCAGAATTTATGGGTATTGCAATAGGTAAGAGTGGGAGTAACGTTAAAAAGCTAGAGAAATTATTAGGGAGGACCGTGGAACTTGTAGCTTATAGTGATAATCTTGAGGATCTAGTAAAGAATTTAATGGCTCCTGCTAGAGTAAAGAGTATAAAAGTTGTACAGTCTAACTCAAAGAAAACTGTATATATTTCTGTTGAACCGCAAGATAAAGGTTTAGCTATTGGTAAGAACGGAAGAAACGTAGATAGGGCAAAGTTAATATTAAAAAGGTATATGGATATTGATTCAGTTGTCATTGTGTGAGGTGAATAAGTGTGGCCGGTAGTAAATCTCCGAAGGGATTATTTGCTGCTAGGAAGTTAAAATTAAAAAGGCTTAAGTTTAGATGGCATCAAAGATCATTCAAGAGGAGAATGCTAAGACTAAAAGAGAAGTTTGATCCGTTAGAAGGTGCACCGATGGCTAGAGGTATAGTACTTGAAAAAGTTGGTATAGAATCAAGACAACCGAATTCAGCTGTTAGGAAAGCAGTAAGGGTACAATTAGTTAAAAATGGTAGGATAGTAACAGCTTTCGTTCCTGGAGACGGTGGTGTTAACTTTATTGATGAGCACGATGAAGTAGTAATTGCCGGAATAGGAGGTACTTTAGGTAGGTCTATGGGTGATTTACCGGGTGTTAGGTACAAGGTAATTATGGTAAATGGTGTTTCGCTAGATGCTCTGTACAAAGGTAAGAAGCAAAAGCCAGTAAGGTAAGTAAACAAAAAATTATCTTTATAAATCCTCTCCTCCTCTTCTTTCTTCCTTTTCTTGTTCTTCTACGAGTTCCTTCTTAACATAGATCGGTTTATCACATAAAAGAGCTAATAAAACAGCATGACTAGGAATTAATTTCTTTTCTATTATTATTCCATCAAATTTAAATTCAACTGTTGCAACATAAACTCCGTATTCTTTTATAATATCGTCTATGATGACTCTGTTAACCATATTCTTTAAATTCTCCTTTATATCACTAGAAAATGTCAGAATGTCATATAATACATCATATACACTTTCTCTTCTATCATTACCCATGAATTGCTCATAGTCATTTTTCCCCTGGATTTTATTAACTAGGATAACTATTTCTGGAGGAATTTGAAACATTTTAAATTCTCTATCATCTTCTAAGTAGAGTACCATTGTAGGAATACCGTGAACTGGATAAAAGAAGGCTTCGACTTTTTTTACCCTAATTAAGTTCTCGTCAGTATTGCTTTGCATTATAAATATTTATTACACAAACTCTATTAAACCCTTCATAAACACATTTAAGGGAAAAGTCCTTATAAAAAGGAGAGTGAAAGAATGGAAGCTACAGAAATATCAAATTTAGATATAAAAGTGTTCGGAAAGTGGGATACTAATGTGGAAATTAGAGATCCCAGTCTAAAGAAATATATATCCTTAATGCCAGTATATTTACCTCATACTGGAGGAAGGCATGAACATAGAAGATTTGGCAAAGCCAAAGTACCAATAGTGGAAAGATTAATAAATAATATTATGCGTCCAGGGAGAAATAAAGGAAAGAAGATGCTTGCTTATAATATAGTAAAAACAGCGTTTGATATTGTAGCACTTAAGACCGGTCAGAATCCAATTCAAGTTCTAGTTAGAGCAATTGAAAATGCGGCACCAAGAGAAGAAGTTACTAGAATAATGTACGGTGGTATAGTATATTATGTTGCAGTAGACGTTTCTCCTCAGAGAAGAGTAGACTTAGCTTTAAGGCATATAGTTTTAGGGGCTAAGGATTCTTCATTTAATAATCCCAAACCGATAGAAGAGGCTCTAGCTGAAGAGATAATTGCCGCTGCAAATAACGACCCTAAGAGCTTTGCTATAAGAAAGAAAGAAGAGATAGAGAGAATTGCATTAAGCTCAAGATAAACTTATAGCTAAACTTTTAATGTTTACACTGGTATTAATGTGTAAGAGGTTGAACGCATGTCACAAAAGCCCCACCTTAATCTGATCGTAATAGGACATGTAGACCATGGCAAAAGCACGTTAATAGGAAGACTATTGATGGATAGAGGATTCATAGACGAAAAAACAGTTAAGGAGGCAGAAGAGGCTGCTAAGAAGTTAGGTAAGGAATCAGAGAAGTACGCATTCTTATTAGATAGACTAAAGGAGGAAAGGGAGAGAGGTGTAACAATCAATCTGACCTTCATGAGATTTGAAACAAAGAAGTACTTCTTTACAGTAATTGACGCACCAGGACATAGGGACTTCGTTAAAAACATGATAACTGGAGCTAGTCAAGCTGATGCTGCAATTTTAGTAGTCTCTGCAAAGAAAGGTGAATTTGAGGCTGGGATGAGTGCTGAAGGACAGACTAGAGAACACGTAATATTGGCAAAGACTATGGGGATTAACCAGATCATTGTAGCAGTAAACAAGATGGACTTAACAGAGCCTCCATATGACGAGAAAAGGTATAAAGAAATTGTTGACACCATGATAAAGTTCATGAAAAGTTTCGGATTTGATATGAATAAAGTTAAGTTTGTACCAGTAGTAGCACCTTCTGGAGAAAACGTAACTCATAAGTCTGAGCACATGGGATGGTATAACGGTCCTACTCTTGAGGAATTGCTTGATTCATTTGAATTACCACCAAAACCAGTTGATAAACCATTAAGAATACCAATACAAGAAGTTTACTCGATCTCTGGAGTTGGTGTAGTCCCAGTAGGAAGAGTTGAGAGTGGTGTATTAAAAGTAGGTGATAAAGTAGCATTTATGCCAGTTGGTAAGATAGGTGAAGTCAGATCTATTGAAACTCATCATACTAAGATTGAAAAAGCTGAACCGGGTGATAACATCGGATTTAACGTTAGAGGCGTTGAAAAGAAGGATATAAAGAGAGGTGATGTGGTCGGTAGCGTACAGAACCCGCCAACAGTTGCAGATGAGTTTACTGCGCAAATAATAGTGATATGGCACCCCACTTCAATTGGTGCTGGATATACTCCAGTAGTTCACATACATACAGCTAGTGTTGCGTGCAGAATTACTGAATTAGTTTCAAAATTAGATCCTAAGACTGGTAAGGAAACTGAGAAGAACCCGCAGTTCTTAAAAGCTGGTGATGCTGCGATAGTTAAATTTAAACCGATTAAAGAACTAGTTGCAGAGAAATTTAGGGACTTCCCAGCATTAGGAAGATTTGCAATGAGAGATATGGGTAAAACAGTGGGGGTAGGAGTAGTAATTGATGTAAAACCTAAAAAGGTAGAGATTAAGTAAATTTTTACTTTACTTGAGTGATTTTTATGCCAACTAAAGTTAGAATTAAATTATGGAGTACAAATATCGATAATTTAAACTTTGTAATAAACCAAATAAAAAGTATGGCACAGAAAACTGGAATTCAGATAAACGGTCCAATACCTTTACCGACGTCCAGAATGGAAGTTCCGGTAATGAAATTGCCACACGGAGAGGGTAAGAAGAAGTGGGAACACTGGGAGATGAAAATTCATAAAAGGATAATTGATATAGCAGCAGATGAAAGAGTTATGAGACAATTAATGAGAGTTAGAGTCCCAGATGACGTATATATTGAGATTAGATTAATATGATTTATTTTAAATAGTCATTTTGTGTATTTTTATATTGCCGGGGTGCCCGAGCGGACTAAGGGGCTGGCCTGGAGAGCCAGTGGGGGTCTCCCCCGCGCGGGTTCAAATCCCGCCCCCGGCGTTAGGTGATTTTTATGGATTTCCTATGGTATTTTGACATACAAGATGATAATACCTTTCACTCTCATGCAATAAAAAATGTAATATACAGAACCCCTGGCAAACAAGAAGTAGTTATTTTAGACTCATATACATATGGTAAAATCCTGGTAATAGACGGCTTAATGCAATCGGCTCAATATGATGAGTTCATTTATCATGAATCTCTTATACATCCCGCAATGATTTCAGCTGAAAACCCCAAAAGAGTTTTAATTATTGGTGCTGGTGAGGGTGCTTCAATAAGAGAAGTTTTAAAATATGATGTAGATGAAGTTGTTGCAGTAGATATTGACAAAAACGTTATTGAACTGGTTAAGAAGTATCTATCTGAGTGGCATCAAGGTTCCTTTGATAATCCTAAGGTTAAGCTTGTTTTTGAAGACGGCTTTGAGTTCGTGAAAAAATATGAAGGGGAACAATTTGATGTGGTAATATTAGATCTCACTGATCCACATGAAACTTCTGCGTCAAGGAATCTATATACAATTGAGTTTTACAAGGAAGTTAAAAAGTTAGTAAAAGATATTTTAGTAACTCAAGGTACTTCTCCTTATCAATCTCCTTACTCATTTTCAATAATATATAAAACATTAAGGCAAGTGTTTAATTATGTTTCTGTAGGACTTTCTTTCGTTCCATCCTTCGATACTATCTGGGGATTCTTCTTCTGTTCTGATAAGATAAATATAAAAAATGTAAACGTTTCTGAGAGGCTAAGTAGGGTTAAAGGAGTTTTAAAGTACTATGATGAAATAACGCATAAGTCTATGTTTAGTTTACCTAAAAACGTAAGAGAATTGTTGGCAAAAGAAGAAGGCATATCAACACTCGAAAATCCAGTTGTTTTCTCTTAGTCAATTTTAAATTCTGCTCAATATTCCTTTTACGTATGAAAAGTGTAAAGTACCTGATGACTGTTAAGGTAGAATTTACTAAAAAAGATGCGAAAATTAATGAAGAAAAACTCAAGGACTTACTATATTACAGATTTTATGATAAGCACTTTGATGAAAACATTAAAAAGCCAATGACAAAGCGTAAAGCAAGACCAGATACTAAGCCCGAATGGAAATTACAAGATCATACAATAGAAGTAAGTAATATTACCTTTAGAAAGAAAATAAACGCTAGGAAATTCATAGATGAAATTTCTGAAAAGCTAGGTGCTGAAAAATGCTCACAATTAAAGGAGGAGAGTGGTGTTTTATCTAAACAATGTGAAGGTGAAGATGTGAAAATTTATTTCGAGATAAAAGTACAGAAGATTAAACCACAGAAAGCTGAAAAGAAGGAAGAGGAAAAGAAAAAGGAGTGAGTTTTAGTTTATTATAACTATGTATCAAGTAATGGTAAATTCTTACCAGATATTGGCAGTTAGTTTAAATACTATGGTGTTTGCTCTAATTTAAATCTAGTATCTTTATGTTAACTTATTAGTTCCTCTTTTATCAATATTAAATTCCCTTTATTAGGCTAGTTAAGAATGAGAGATACAGGGAGTCTAATATTATAGTTATTATTACTGCTATTATAATTGACCAAAAATATGATATTAACGAAATTACTATCGCAGTGGCTATAGTAAATACAACGTTTACCGTAGCGGAAATAGAATAGATGATTGAAGATGTGGTTACAAATCTCTCTTCGGGTATCAATGAGCACGTTATATATGAGTAGTAATAATCATCATTCCATTCATGTATCATTCTATCAAAAGAGTAGAACGTAAAATATGGGCCCGGCGGGACTTGAACCCGCGACCTCCGCCGTGTGAGGGCGGCGTCCTAACCAGGCTAGACGACGGGCCCAAGAATTATTTTTATCCAAATCTTAAATTCCTATCGCAATAGCATATCCTTCTTTAAAATCTGCTATATCTGGGTCTAAATTTATAGCTTGTAGCCTTTCCTCTATCTTGCTTAAATCTAGTATTCTAACTGTTAACTCTCTAAAAATTTTTTCCATATTATCTCGTATTCTTTTTGCTTCATCGTAATTGGTCGTATAAGCTATTAGCCCTCCTCCTTGCAAAATTGTTGAACCTAAAAAGGATTTCATCTCAATAATACTTTCTCTTATCGTTTAAAAGTATTGCATGACTTAGTTATGTTATCAGAATGCTTAAGATTATTATTGGACAAAATAGTGAGTTAAACATAAGTAACGATGTAATCGAATTCCTAAGGGAGCATAACATATTGTTTGAATTAGAATACGATTTGCTTTATGATAACCTCGCAGAGTTAGAGTATGAAGGTAGGAAGATTATCATATCCCCATTTGATGACATAAAGAGTGCAATAATTAAGATTATAAAAGGGGATGAAGGGGGTAAGAGGGTGGATATTGCTATTCCAAACGTTAAGTGGGATAGAATTTTATCCTCTGGAGTTTTAATTTGACATATGAACGTTGTTTTAGGTGGAGGTATTTCTGGGCTTCTCATTGCGTCTCGCATCCCTGGTTCTTTAGTTATTGAGTCTCAAAACAAAGTCGGGGGAGTATTTGCATTTGAAGAGATTTTAGGTTATAAGGTACCTCTCTATCCTCCCATTCTCTCTAATCAATGCCATAGTGACTTGTTTAGCTTTAAGGATTTGGACTTTAATGTAGTTTATGAAAAGGAAGAATATCTAAGGGAGAAATTGGGTGTCGATAAAATACCGGATTGGTTAATTTTTAAAGATAGTAACAAGTACTATTACGTTAATAATCTTTACGATATCTTTGATTCATTGCAAAAAAGGGTTAGGATTAAGTTTTCAAGCTCATTCTTTATTAAGAATGATAAAATAGTTTTAGCAAGCGGAGAGATAATTAGGCCGGAAATAATTTACTCCACTATTTCGAGGAAGATGCTCGGTGATAATGTAAAAAGTATTAGTCTAGTTGAAGGGGTATTTGTAGTTAACAAAAAGAAGACGAACTGGGATGTGATTATTGTAGGTGATAAGGGTTTCTCGTTCTCTCACGTCCTTAAAATTGGCTTTATTTCGGATGAGTTTGATTTCATTTATGTTCTAGCGCCATTTACTAAAATACCTTCATGGGATAAGATATATAGTGATTTAAAGAGGAAGAGAGTTTTAGAGAAGAGCGAGATTATAGCTTTTCGGCATAGGATAATTTCTGACGGAATATTAATAGAGAATGAAAAGTTAGAAACCTCTAGGGGTAATATAGTCTTCTGTGGTAGGTTAGGGAAATGGAGGAACTTTAATTTATGTCAAACAGTAGACGATAGCCTTCAGTGCTAAACCATTCCACGAACTTACCAGCTAATATTGTGGATTCTCTGATTGGGTAAGCGTTTAGCCTATAAATGAAGTAACTTGCTAATAAGACATCTCCAGTTCCTATTTTATACTCTCCTATATTGGCTGGCTTATATTTTACACTATTCCCACTGCTCGTGTAAACTTCAAATCCATCTTCGTCATACGATATAATTACTTCCTTGAAGCCTAACTCTATTAAATTTTCTACCGTTACGTTAGAATTGATATACTCTTCGTAATTCGCATGTAAGATCAGATAGTTAGTGTTTTTTACTAAGTATAAAGGCTTATAGCTAACTTCCTCTCCCTCATTGCATTTTCGTATAAATCCTTGAACATCTAGTGCGATGGGTTTTTTGTAGCTTATGTACTCAATTTCTCCGCATACAGGGTTTAGTATAATCCCATCAGAATTCCCTTCATAAATTAGTTTCTTATCAGACTTTGCTTTTAATATGAGTTTTCTCTTACCATTTACATTTTCGATTTTAAATGTCGTTGTTTTTTCCGTAATCTTGATTCCTTTTTTAGGTAAAAAATTGGGTATTTTACCGAAATCTTTCTTAGAAATAGATGAGCTTAATTCTATTTCTCCTCCTAACATATATATTGCAAAACCAGAATATAAAGGGGGCCCTCCTATTTTTTCTGTTCCGTTCAAGTCTAATGTGAAATTCCCAACAATAGCGATTCTTTTACTACTCTTCATTTTCTTCTTCCTCTTCTTCAAGTACTTTGACCTTCTCCTCTTCTTCCTCTTCTTCAACTTTAATTTTTTTAGTCCAGTAAGCAGTGCCGTGAGCTATTAAATGTTCTTTTAGGTCATCCACTGAGAAAAAGTAAGTACCATAGTCTGGTATTCCTCCTTTTTTGCAAATAGGTGTGCATAATGGGCATGCGTAAAGTTTACTTACTTCATCAAAACATACTTCTACTTTCTTATCATCTATTTGTATCTCGATGGTCTTCCATCTGGGTATCCATCTACTTGACATTGGGATTATATTATAATTTTATTTTTAAACACTTTTGGCTTTGTCAGTGTGGACAACATTTTCATTCATTTGAAATATTTACATTTATTATCACCCCCTTATCTAATAAGTACGTTGGGGTGTAAAGGATGTTGTATATTAGGAAGAATGTTGATAACCACCTAGTTATT
>JAPYVG010000058.1 GCA_028277025.1 Sulfolobaceae archaeon | reverse complement strand
TCTACACGACTGACCTCTCGCTTAGCGAGGAGGATATCGAGGAGGTCTGGAGGATGAGGTGGGAGATCGAGGAGCTCCACAAGGACGTCAAGGCCTTGGGCCTGGAGGACTCCTCTTTCTGGAGGAGAGAGAGGCTTCAGGGCTACCTCACGATCTTCACCATCATGACCAACGTGGTTAGGGAACTGGTGAGTGAGCTTAACCTGAGGAGCGTGGAGGCGTTCCTCAGGTTCGTTGAACGTTATTTAGGCGGACCGCCGGGGCTAATGAAAATCTTTAAGTTACGTTAAAGTCCCATAACTGCTGTAAGAAAAGTAGCTTAAAAAATCATTATAGAAAAATTAGTGACCAAAGAGTTAAACAGCGTTAATATGATAGATATGATAGAATACCCCTCGAGATTATTAACTTCATTATATTCATAGCTCCTTCAGCACCCACTAAATAACTCATTATCCCCCTAAAACTTGCCTCTACTAAGGCATCTTTAGAATAGCCATAGGCACCCATCCACATCATTACACTTTTAATGATCTCAAACGCTGTCTGAGGGGCTGTAAGTTTGGCCATAGCCACATAAATATGAGCGTCTTTAAGACCTTTGTCTAATGCCCATGCTGCCTTATATGTCAAAAGCCTTGCCATTTCAAGCTTAGTATACAGCTCAGCCGCCTCGAAAGCTATGGACTGAAAATCTTTTAATTTTTGCCCAAAAACCTCTCTATTCCTAATGTATTCAAGCCCTTGTTCTAATATTGCTTTACCAGCGCCGAGACAAATACCGGCAACTAACACTCTAGCGTGATTAAAACCGTCCATAGCGTGGTAAAACCCCTTATTCTCTTCTCCTACTAAGTTTTTTAGCGGTACTTCAACCTCATTATAGTCCACTAAAGACGTGGATATCCCCATCCTTCCCATGTTTTCTAATTTCCTAACGTTAACACCAGGTGAGTTGGCAGGGACATAAATAATAGAAATGCCCTTATGTCTTTCCTCGGGTCTTGTCTTGGCTAAAACTAAGTGTCCCCCTCCCCATTCCTTGGCTTCCACAGCACCACTTATATAAGCCTTCTGACCCTTTATCACATAACTAGACTCCCTTTTTATCGCAATAGTCCTTATTGATGCTACGTCACTCCCACCGGTAGGTTCGGTAGAAGCTACTCCAAGAAAGTTCTCCCCTTTAATCACTTTAGGTAAGACTTCTAATCTTAAATCGTTATTACCGTATTTATCAAGAACGTATCCCCACCCCTGTTCCAAAACGAAAATAACCCCGGTTGCTAATGAGAAGTCGGCCCAACCCAGTTCTTCAGCTATTAAAACTGCTGTGGAAAAAGGCAAAGAGAGACCTCCTACATCTTTGGAGAACACAGTGCCCCATATACCCATTTTTCCGGCCTCAAGCATGAAATCCCTCGGCACACCTTTTTCGTCTATTTGTCTCACCAGAGGTCTTAACTTCTTCTCTAAAAATTCGTGAATTTCCTCTTTTATCGCCTTCTCTTCCTCAGATAATTCGAAGTCCATAATATAATTTTGAAATCAAAAGTTTTATTATTTGCCTATAAAAATTAACTTCTTTAAATATTTCGCTTGAAAACTAGGGAATTAAGAGCAAAACCCTCTAGGAATTTCAACAAGTGGAGTTGATAGTAGAAAGCTATAATTTCCCGACATATGTCACTATCTAAGAGCTTACAGTTAGAACGGGCTAATGTCACCTCTTCAATCACGTCACTGTTACAAAGGCCAAACTACATTAATAATGCACTAACCTTATAATTTAATCTCTTAATTATTTCTATGGATGAAAATAGAACAAATTAACAGAATCTTAGCAATAAGCGGACTTTTGCCAATAGTCCTACTTTATGTTACTAATTCCTTTACTCCATTTTATCTAATTTTTGCCTTTGGGATAATCTTTCTTACACTTTTTAGCAGATATGATTACGCAGGATTAGGAATTATAATTGGGGGAGTAGCATCAATAATTTATGCCAATTATCCTATGATTAAAGTTGACTTACTTATCCCCCCGATAATAGCACTCATATTCTCTTTGGCTAAATCAAAGTTCTGGCCTTCTCCCATTTTAGGAATAGTTTTCTCACTTTTCACATCACTTTATTTCGGACTGCCAGAGGAGTATTTAGCAACGATTCTAATAGGTTTAGTACTTTCACTATTTACTAAACCTAAATATCCTAGCATCATATTCACAGTAGCTATACCTTATTTCACGTTTCAAACAATCTACTTAATCATTTACTCGTTTAGTACCAGTACCACGATTAACGTATTAAATACTTTCTTTAGCTTATCTAAGTTTGCGTTTTTATCGTATGCTACAGTCATCATAGCATTTATATTATACTTAAAGGAGAGGGATTACATAATAGAAGGCTATCTAAACTTCCTTATCGGAATTATAAGTATAGGAGTAAGTGGAATAATAGCTTACTTATATTCCTCACCCTTATCGGTAATGTATTCGTTAAGCGGTTCAGCTATTCTTTCCTTTACACCTTCATTAAATGATTTAAAGACCACGTTAATTACCGCATTTAAAACTAAGGACTTAAGATTAGCTAAGAGAATAGCCGAAATTTATAAAGGAGATTTAACAGAAATCTTTTGCCAATTTGCTAACGAGAAGTTGTGTGAAGCAGTAGTGCTCTTACCAGAATTCAGACCCTTCTCAATAGATTACAGTAAATGTGATTATACAAAAGTGGCGGAGTGTTTCTTAGGCCTCAAAAAAGTCCCTTCAAGGGATATAGTAAGATACTTATTAATCGTCAAGGACAAAGACGTGAATTTAGCTGAAAAAGTAGGAAAACTGGCTGTCGAAGTCTCACCCTCACCTAAATTATTGGCTTTAATGGACGAGATAGAAGTCCTTAAGTTAGACTACCTAAAGTACAATTGGGATCCACACGTGTGGTTAAACAAGACAATCCACGGTTATAAGATAACTTCATACCTAGGTAAAGGAGGTTCGGCATACGTAATGACGGGTGAGAAAGATGATAAGAAATACGCTATTAAAATACCTATCCTAATGCCACCTTCGAGTTATAGTCACAAGTATTACGATTTTATTAACGAGTATATGCAACTTAGGGAATTGTCGCAAAAGAGTGGTAATATAGTGAAATTCATCGACGCTCAAATAGACCCAGTGAGTTTGAAAAAGATATTATCTGGGGATGTAGGTGAATACTTGAAAAATCCACCAATACTAGTTATGGAATACTTAGAGGGTGGGAGTGCGAAAACGTTATCACAAGATGATAATGTATTCTATTCAGATGAGTGGCAAGACATAGTCAAGTTGATAGGATTACAAATCGCTAAGGCACTGAAAGAGATACATGATGCCGGCTTCGTACACCTAGATATTAAACCATCAAATATTTTGTTCTCTAAACCCCCCGGTAGAACTGGAAAGGAAGTCTTAGAAAACTTAAAGAATGGAAAAACGGTGGTGAAAATTAGCGATTTAGGAAGTGCTAGGAAGATCGGGGAAAAATTTGCACAATTTACACCAGAGTTTTGTCCAGTAGACCAAATAGAAGCATTAATAAAAGGTGAGGGAGCAAGACCCAGTATGGACATTTACTCTTTAGGTGCTACTATGTATACTCTTTTAACTAGACAGTCCTTTAACTCTAAGGAGTTAATCACATTGTTTAACGATGCGATAACTATATACGAACAGAAGGGTGACTATTCTGCGATAATTGAAAAAGCTAAGGAGGAGTATAGGAAATATTATGAGAATTTAAAGATAGAAGATGTTAAAGAGGAATTAGTTAATTTGATAAAGGATATGGTAAACCCAGATCCAGAAAAGAGGCCTAAGATTGATAAGGTTTTAGAAAGGCTGAGTAAAATGACTTAATAGGAGTTGAGGCTACGCCAAACTGAAAAAGAGAAGGGTTTGTGGTTCAACATCATTTAACTTAACATTTTTTCTAGCCTTTCAAACAACTTAAGTAAATTCTCAACCCTAAACTTAAACTCTTGCTCTCCTTGAGGTCTAGGATGATATTCACCGTGAAGTCTTTCGGCGTTAATGAACATCTTCACTAATTCAGTCTCATTAGTCTTGTATGCCAAATAATCAATTAATGAAAAATAATCCTGGTAATTATCTATGTAAAAACCTAGCCTTTCGGCTAATGCTTGCATCAAATAGGCTAACCCCCTCCAGTAAAGTTCTCCGGCATAAACTAAGTCCCCACTCTTCTCGTACCTTTTACCTAGCTCCAAATACTCATTACTCAGTTTCTTCAAGAACTCTTCCCTTTCTTTATGTTCTAAAGTGTTTATCAAAAACCTTGTTATTAAATCTTGAACTGAAACGTTTAACTTTTTGCTTAATCCCTCCAAATACTCATAAACAGTAGAAGGTAACTCAATGCATTTGAAGCTCATTTCTTCTCTACCAATTGATTTTTAGAAGTGGAAATTATCCTTTCCAATGCGTGTTCGGTACCGCTCATAAAATGATCCTTAATCCAATTACTTCTTAAATTGAAGGGGAATGTGAGTTTAACGTTCCACTGTGAGCATATTGTACTTTCACCTACTGTTATAGTATTCAATCCTTTTATCGGGCCGGATAAGTATATCATCTTCAAAGTCCTCTTTTCCTCATCTATTTCAATCCTTATTTTTCCCTTTGAGGGAAAAGCGAATTTTACTTCCCCTTCATAAACACCATTAGATTTTTCTACTACATTTAACTGCCTAGTTCCCTTCCAGAACTCTGGGATAAGGCTTACGTCCTTAACTAGTTCCCAGATCCGGTCTCTTCTACCGTTAAAATCTTTACAGATTGTAAACTCTATCACATGCTCATATTGTCCTATAAAGTATTTATTTATTATAGTCAGCCCGGGGCTCTCAAGTTAATCATTGTTCATTTAGGGTAGCATCATCATCCCTTTAACTTCTCTAAAGGTAAACCAGTAGTAATTAATCCATATATTAATATTATTATGGCTGATATAATACTTACTGACCCTACTAGCATTGTAGCATAATTCACCCCAAAGTAACCAGCTGAAAACGCGTAAACTATAGGTCCTAGAGCTCCTCCTAAGTGCCCAATACCGTCAGCTATACCGTAACCTAAAGTCCTTATTTTAGTAGATAAATTCTCAGCAGTGTAGGAATACATAGTAGGGAACTTAAACCCTTGTAAGAACATTATTGCAAAACCTACTGGGAGAAAAGCAACGGAGGGGACAAAAGGCCATACAATCATTAGTATTGCAGTTAATAAATTAGGCATTGAGGATGAATATTTCCTCTCAATACTGTCATTAAGTAGAGACGCCACTACCACCCCGATTGGGTCGCCGTAGAGAATATAGGTAAAGGCCACCGAGTTGTTTGAAAAACCGTGAGAACTTAGGAACTCAAATATCGGAGTTGCAAAGAGCGAATAACCAGTAAAGTAGCTCATAAACCAAATTATAATGAACAATACTACGGTGTTATCCCATTTAAACCTCTCCGCTTTCTTCTCAATCCACATTTTAGATTCCGATAATCTAGTTCTATAAACCGCTGAAATTGATGCGAGTAGGAGACTGGGGATAAACAACAACCTCCAGAACTTCTCTCCTAAAATAACTGCAATAGGGCCTACAACTAGCGACATTAAGAACCCGCTCATTGTGGTAAAACCTATTGCCCTACCCCTTGAAGTGTATGGAGACATTTCCGCAACATAGGCAGGAAGGACGGCTATCTCTCCTTCAATTCCTATTCCTATAATGAACTCAGCAAGCACTAATTGTAAATAATTAATTGAAAGAAGGCCTAGAAGTGACCCTAGTGATATTAAAAGCATGGAAAGTATCAATCCCTTTTTCCTACCAAACTTCATTGCAATATAACCGTTAAATAACCCTCCAACGAAATAACCTATCATTTCAGCAGATAATATTAAGGTCGAGGAGATCTCACCTAAGTTTACTGAAGCGTAATTCTCTATATATGGAACGTTGAATATGTCCCAAAAAGTAAGTGATGTTCCTATCGAGAGTAAGGCTAACTGTTTTTTGCTTAGCATAAAAATTCAAATGTTTAAATCCTTTTAACTTTTCTTGTCTTGCTTATACAGTTTAAAAGAGGTAAGCAAGCCTATTCCCAACGCTACGGGAATTGAAAAGTAAAGTGGGGATAAGGCTATATCGATTAGATAAATCACTATCAGAACCACTATAGACCCCATCAATCCCTTCAAGACCCATGAAGGATTCCTATCCCATAATTTAGCTATAACAAAACCAGCAATAGCTCCGGCGATCAGAAGTGATATTACGTTTAAGTATAGGAGAATAGCGGGGACAAAGAGGGGAACTTGCTCCTCCGCTAATTTCGCTTCAGTTACATTACCCGTACTATTAAGTATTGACTGATAATATTCTTCTTCTAGAGAGGGTAATTGAGGATAATAAACAAAGGCATAAATTAACCCCGTCGCTAATAACGAAATTATAAGCGAATAAATTATACCCCATTTTATACCAGTAGTAACTTTCACAATTAAAACTCGACCTACTCGATAATAAACTTTGTACAAAATGTTTACAAATTCTGAATATAATTCTTAAAGTACATCTCAACCTCCTTTCGACGTGCTAATAGGACTTAAGCATGAAAGTCCCACGAGGGACTAAGGATTTTAATGTTCCCAATCGCTATTCCTCTGAAGCTCTAACGATCTCTAATGCCTCGGCATAGAAAAATCCTAGTATAATCCAGCCTAAGAATAAATAAACTATGTATTTTTCGAATGAGGGTAATGAGTAAAAGAATACTCCGAGGCTCACTAATGTTGCTAGGACTCCCACCGCTATTTCATGTACATGTTTCTTCGCCCTTTTCGAGGCTACTCTGATCAGTGACAAGTTAGCGGAAGTATGAATGAACAAATTGTATAAACCGGCTAAAGCCCCGAGTATCGTAAAAGCGTTCAGTAAACCCATGAAATAGGCCATAGTAGTAAGTGCTGAGATGAATATTATAGCTATAAAAAATTCAGCATAAAGCGGTTTCCCCTTGACCTCTTTTTTAAATAACCTTGGGAAAACTCCGTCCTCCGCCATTGCACTTAAAGTCCTTGAATCAGCTAATATATAAGTCATACCCCCTAAAGTGCCGTCATTTAATGCGATGAATGACATCACCAAAAGCCCTATAATCCCAAATCTAGTTAGGAGGTAGTCAACAAGGTTCCCGGTAAACCCAAGTGCACCTAAACTGTAAAAGAAAAACGTCGCTATAGCACCACCGAATAATAGCACAGCAATAGCAGCTCTACCTATATCGGTGCTCTTAGCCTCTTTACCCAGTGGTGCTATTGAACCGTAGCCCGTAGGAATGCCTAAACCAAAAACTACTGCACTCAATAACGTTGTAGTTATTGAGTTTGGAACGGGATTATAAAACTTCCACCCTGAATCATATAAGAAGATAATAGAAAGGAATAAGATAGCAAAGATTTCTACGAGTGACATAATCATTGCATACCTCGCGGAAACACTAATACCCGATATGACTAAAACAGATGCCAGCAAAGATATTATTAAGGCTAAACTCCATTGCGTTAAAAATGAAGGTAATGTTGAAAAGATTGTTGTTAAGGTAGTGTACATGACATAAGCACCGCCAGTCAATAGAGTACCCCCATAAGAAAGTGCGTAAATTAAGTAAATCCACCCTGTGTTTAAACCCAACCTTGGTGTTAGCGAATAAAGTGCGTAAACATAATACCCTCCGCCTCTCTTATACCTTAATGAGAGAAAATAGATCACCAAACCATTAAGTAGGACTACAAACGTAGCCACTATCATGGCGAAGGCAGCTGCAGTCCCTACGATACTTATCATTACCGTGCCGAAGGTGAGTAAGGAGATAAAAGGGGCTTGCCCGCCAAAGGAAAGAAAGAATAAATCAAGAGTTTTCAACCTAGAACTTTGTTCGTGTTTTTTTATGCTAATGTTCTCTGAAGTTTTCTTTACCACAGATTAAATTAAGTATTACTCTATATAAGATTTACTCAGAAAGGAGTTATTCCCTAAAATAAAAAAGAAGTGAAGAGAGACACACTTATTCTAAGATAAAGATTTTTCCCAAAAAGTTCAAATATCGTTATACATGGTGGTAAATAATTATCTTTGAGAGAGCATTCTTACCCACGTTCAGATACTAAATTTTTAATGTCAGTTTAGAAATTCATAAACACGTAGTATAGCGAGTAACACACCAAAAATTAAATATAGAAGAGAGAGGCAATGCTTAAATTTTCTTGCCAATCTCATACTCAGTGTGGAGATAGTGTCGTCGTTAAGCTACAAATTCTGGGATTAACCTTCTCTCCCATAAGACTAGGGCTATGGAGTACATCATGGTGCGAATGCTCCTATTTACTGCCTTCGTTGCTCTCTTGAATCTAACTAGCCTATCCCTTAATGAGGAATGAAAGGACTCGTTCGGGTTAACTGGCGAGACAACCGTGTGGTCTTTCAACCAGAAGTACAAGTTATAATCATCGCTCACCCATCTACCCTCGTCAGGCGATAGTGTCGTTGTTAAGCTATTTATATTTGTATAACGAGTATTACTTATGGGTAGGAAGCCTGTATTTAGGCAAGACGTTTCTTGTCCCTCTTGTGGTAGTCATCATGTTGTTAAGTGTGGTAGGCCTTTGGGTAGGCAGAGGTATTTGTGTAGGGATTGTGGTAAGTACTTCTTGGGTGATGCTACTTACCACCATCATTCTAGGAAGTTGAGGGAGGAGGCTTTGAGGATGTATGCTAATGGTATGAGTATGAGGGCTATTTCTAGGGTGCTTAACGTACCTCTTGGTACTGTTTTCACCTGGATTAAGCGGTATGGTAGGCAGAGGTATGAGAAGTTGGTTGAGTTGTGGGGTAGGGCTAGGGAGCTGGTCAAGGGTAAGGTTGTTGCTAAGGTTGTTGATGAGATGTGGACTTACTTGTACAAGAATGTTAGGGCTTTTTACAAGTGGGTTTTCACTTGTTACGTGTACACGAAGCTGGGAGTTTACCTCATTTACTCTGTGGGGGATAGGGATGAGAGAACTTTCCTTGAGGTCAAAAAGTATTTGCCTGACGAGGGTAGCTTCCGGTATAAAAACCTTTCCTTAAAAATTAAGCATAGTCCACACTACTTACGCAAGTGATGAAACCTGCTTTACTCACTAGCATCAAAGGGCTTATTATAATACAGCACAGCCCAAGTAATAACAGCCAACTTCCTAGCACACGCAACAATCAACTTCTTACCCTTTAACCTACCCTTGTGCTCCTCATAAAAACGCTTGATAACAGGGTTAACCTTGATGGCAGTCAAAGCTGCCAAGTAAAAAGCCCTCCTCAAAACAGCGTCACCCCTCTTGGATATGCCTCTCGATACAACACTCTTACCACTAGACTCAACAACCGGGTCGAGACCACAATAAGCAACAAACCTCTTCTTATCACTAAAGCGCCTAACATCACCAACCCTAGCCAAAATAATACAACCCAAGGTTTTACCAATACCGGGAATAGTGAAAATCAAACTATCCTTGGGAACAAAATCCTCAAGCTCCTCCTCAATCTCCCTCTTCCTACCCTCAAGCCTCTCAAGCTCCTCCAAAAGAAACCTAACCTCAGACAAGACAACACTATCCCCACCACCCCTCAAAACCTCCTCCAAGTTTTTCTTAGACAAACTATCCCTATAGCCTAAAAGTACCAAATCCCTCCTCAACCTGTTCTTAACCCTAGCAATACTCCTAATAACAAAATCCCACTGGCTTGTTAACTCCCTAGCATCACTTGTTGTAAACCCACTACCCATACTTACAACTAATTCCGCTAGCTTTTTAGCATCATTCTTAT
>JAPYVG010000057.1 GCA_028277025.1 Sulfolobaceae archaeon | reverse complement strand
GCCAGTTCGACTTGTCCCTTTCGGTTTGACATTTTCATCTTTTCAGTGGGACGACGTCCAAAATTAAAAACTTCTCGCTAATACCGACTTCTTCGTATTACCTCCCTAAGATTCTCATAACTGCTGTTTCCCTATTTCGAAAAGTAGCACGTTATTAAATAATATTGAGTTCATCCATGAGATAAGAGATAAGGCGAAAGTCCCTATCACTAACGGAAACCATTCTGAGCTCACGCGCATAAGATAGTGGTCGTTATTAGATTATTAGATTTTACGTAATTATAAATTAGGCAATAAAGTTAATAGTTTGGAATCCAATTGTTAGCCTTCAAATTTTCCTCTTGTAAATAATTTATTATTATAAAATAAAATTAACTTTTACTTATTGTCAAATTTTGAACGTTAAAGTTGCCGTTGACAACAGTTTCAGATAAACCGTGAATTTTATGTCATTTGATATTGGCTTTAGAAATTTTATAGCGAAAGGGAAAATATCTAATTTTTTAGAAAATTAGAATTTCTAATCATAAAAATTTTCCTGAGCAACAAAAAATTGTTATTGGTTTACTCTTGTTAAGAATTATAATCGTTCTAAATTTATAATAATGCAAACTATACAATCTCCAACTAATTAGTAAAGATATATACAAATCCGGAACTGCTGTTTATTTCTGAAAACCAGTTCACAGTAGATCAATTGCTCCCTAATGAGAGCTCTAAAATAAATTTAATAGCTTATTCGCCTCTTAGCACTTCACAAATAGTTCCCCTTCTCCTAACAGTTCAGTTTAATATTTTTAAGGTATAATTTCGTATTCTCAAAATTTCTCCTTAGTTTTGGCTGGTTTCATAAAAATTAATGTTCTTAATCCAAGCGTAATATATGATAACGGTAGTTTAGTATTTGAAGCTACACTGCTTAACACAGGTAATACTCAGGCTAATAACCTATTTTATACTATCCAAGGGGGTCATTCCTTCCGTAGGAATTTATCTCAAAATATTCTATTTCTATGTTATAGTTTTTGGCATTTTCAATGATTTTACCGTCTACGCTAGGAATTATTGAATTATTTGGTCCGCTCTGGTCTAATAAATGTAGAAATACTAGCCTTATTTTTTCTTTATTAATCTTGTTATAATCTATTACTTCATTTACTATATCTGCTATCTTTTTTTCCTCTTGTACTACATATAGCAGGATTTTATTATTATCTGCTATCTCCATGATATAATCAAACTCCACTTTACCTATTTTACTTTTTCTTCTTGTGGCTAGTATCACAGGACAATCACTTATTTTTTCAAGGATTAGTAATAGATATTTTTGTATCAACCATTCCTTATGTTTTTCCTGATCAGTAGTTAGTGGCCTAGAACATTTTTCACAATAAATGTAATTATGAGGATTTTTATGTCCACAGAATTTACATTTTTTTGTACGATAAGAATATTTTAGCTTATTTTTTATAGATTTTAATTCTTTATCTAATCTAAGTGGTTTTTCTTCCATTTTATATCACCTAGTTAACCAATCTGTGACGTTTCTGTATGTTAACATAGCATATAGTGTCATGGGATATATTATGAATAATCCAATTAAACCTAGAATTACAATGTCGATGAATTTTATTTTTAACTTTTTAATTTCTTCTTTATCTAACTTCATTAATTCTATTCCAAGGGCAAAAGTAAGACCTAACCCTATTAAAAAAATCATTAATGATAGTAAAAAGACAGGGATATTTAGTCCAGTACTTAGCAGAATGCTTTCATCAAATATGTTTACTACTTGCACATTAAGGAATAACGTTTGAATTAGGGCTGCTGTAAAAGATACTGGCGATAACAAGTAAGTTATCTCTTGAAATCTATATCTACTTGGAGCTTTAAAAAATAATCCAGTTTTTATATCCTTGATAAGATACAAATAACCACTTCTAGCCCATCTCAGTTGCTGGTTAATAAACTTAGACAAAGTAGGCTCTGCAGCAGATCTAGCAATTGCAGTAGATTGATATACTGTTTTGTAACCTTGTTCATTAGCTAAATATGTTAACGCTCTATCATCTGCTAATATTATTTTACTTTTTCCCCATGATTCTACTAGAAAGTTTTTTATATTTTTGATAAGAAAGTCTCTTCTATACGCAGCAATTTTTCCGTCTATTACAACCAAGAATCCATCCAACATTTTGCATACTACATCCCTTGATA
The DNA here is from genome assembly GCA_028277025.1 of Sulfolobaceae archaeon. Next base: position 7,754 of record JAPYVG010000057.1, on the reverse strand, counting down.
GTTCTATTGTTTGTCCCATCACGTAGGACAGTCTACTGCCAGTGTTAAATAATAGTGGATGTCCTTGTACACCAACCACTTTAGGATCAGCAAATGGTTTTATAATTTCATTAATTGTATTAGGTTCCATAATGGTGTCACTATCTAATTGGACTATTATATCTCCAGTGGCTACTAGCCATCCCAATGCTAGAGCAGTTCTTTTTCCTAATTTTTTACCGTGAGAAATGAAAGATATTCTGATACTTGGGTACTCTTGTTGCAGTTTTTTAATTAATTGTTCCTCTTCTTTTCTACCATCATCACAAATTATTATAATTTCGTCCGGCTTATTGGAGATTGCACTTCTTATTGCCTTTTCTAGTATAGATAACTCTTCTCTGTACTCAGGAATTATTACACTGACCTTAACTTGATCCCTACTTAATCCATCTTTGTAAGGTTTGTATTTTTTAGCTAGAAATCCTCTTGTTGCATAAGCTATAATAAGAAATATTATTAAATGAAACGGCCAATATATAAATTCATGAGTAAATAGCATATAAACTAGCTCCAATAATTCAAATAACATTATTGTTTTAGCATTAACCGAAATGGATATAAAAATCTTTTTCCTTCATCCTACCTAAAAATAGAAAAACCATCTTTCCAATTCTCTTAGTTATCTTGCTAAATATCTAACTAGTTACCTACTCCTAATACTTTAAACCAGGGAATTACATTAATCTTATAACTTTATTTTAATTATATATTATAAACTATGTTTATTGAATTGACTTAGGCTGATTAGTTATTCTAATTATTAGAAATTTAAGGAAATTATTAATAGTAGATTAATTTAACCAGTCTAAATAGGTTAATGTAAGCTGAACAAATCCATATATTATTAGCATAATTTTTTATTCTTTAATGCTAAATTTAATATATTCAATATTATTATTGGTAAACAAAAGCTTTATATGTATTACTTTTAATCATCTTTTTGAGAAGAAATAGTATGAGCTTTGAAAGATATGTTGACATTCTTAGAATAATATTACTTACTCTTGTTATTTTAACAGTTCTAAATCTTAGTATTATAAATTCACATTCTTCTGATAGCGGGACGACCCCTTCGGTTTCATCAATTTTCCTTTCATCGTGGGCAGTCCCTCCGAATACTCAAGGTTGTGGAATAATAAATATAAGAATATTCTTTACGGCTCCATCATTCGAGGCAGAACCCTTTGCCCTTAAGTTAGTTATTTCTTTACCTAAAGGAGTATATAATTCGAGCGGTGGTTCTTACATAATTAATTATTTCCCTATAGCTTATCAAAATTACATATCATATAATTTTAGCGTTACAATAAGCAGTAGTTTTCACTTAGGTTCTAAACTTAATTTTCAAGGCACTTTAATCTGGTTCTTATCCTTGTATAATGGTTCTTTACTACAGCAAGTTACGCCAATAAAATTCAGCTTACCCTATTTAGGTGAAATAGGAGTTAAAGTTATCTCTAATACCTCTTTTATTCATATAGGCTTAAATGATGTTCCTATAACCATAGTGAACGAGGGTAACAGTCCAATGAAAAACGTACACTTATATGCAGATGGACAAACTATTTATATACCTATCATTCAATCAGATTACACATTAAACTTACCTATCTTAATTTTACCTGATAATCAATTCCAATATAAGTTACCAATATTCTTAACTTATTATACCCCATACAATACATTAGAACACTACAATACAACATTAAATTTTATAATATTATACAATACGTCTAGCCCACTATTAAGGTATTATAACTTATTGTCATCTAATCCGAATTATCTGGAACCTGGTCCTAATTATCTAATTTTATATCTTAATAATTCCTTAGGAATACCATTTAACTCATCATGGTTATTAATAAGCAAAGACAATAATATAATAAATTCATTTTTCATACAAAATTGGAGTACAGGTAGAATGATTAAGATTTTCTTACCTATAAATGTAACTAATTCTACCACTAATTTAGTAAGACTAAATCTTATCTTACTAACCAATAATCAAACTACTTATAATCTTAGTAGTTTTAGTATTCCAGTACTAAACTCACCTAGATTATCATTTAATATAATATCTAAAAATAACATAACTTACTTAGAGATAATAAATAATTTAAACATTACTATAAATAACGTTAACATTACAATTAAAGATCTATATAACAATTTAGAGTATAATTATACAGTGAGCGAGATTGGTGCGAAGAGCTCGTTTTTGCTCAAATTATATCATACGGTAAATGAAAGCAAAGAATATTTGGTATATGTTAAATTTAGAGCCTATAACTTTACTATTACAGAATGTAGTGGTATAAACATATATGCAGCTAATCTTATATTAACAAATTATAATGTATTTCTCTCTCTTAAGCCAAACATGCTATACTTATTAATAGGAATAAAAAATATAGGGACAGAACCTGCTCATGACTCATACTTACTTTTATATTCATATAATCCCCCGGGTTACGTATCGCCAATCGCACTTAAACTCGGAACCGTAAAACCGGGAGAAATGGTTTTTGAATCCGTTGAAATTTATATTGGAAATCCACTACCTAAAACACTCTATATTTGCTTGGAATTAGTGTACAATAATAGTATCAATTTTTATGAACAAAACTATACGTTACAAATACCAATTAATACTTTATATCATCGTTACAATCCCTTCGTATACTATCTTATATCACCATTTGAATACAATATAGATGGTATCCCATTAATTTTTATTGTTATAATAATTATATTAGTAATAGTAATACTGTTTCCAAGGATAAAGAAATAAGTATTAATACCGTTCTCTCCCAGTAGTTGAAAAGAATTCACACTGTGCACTCATTCAGTTACAATATTATTGATCAAAAGGTATTCTTTAGGTAGAGTTCCTACGCGTGTTTAATATTCTACAGCAGTATTTGAGATTCTTAATTAATATAAAAGGAGCTTCATGTTTATAATTTAGGTTTAACTTGAATTGTGATAATAAATTTGCTTCCTCTTGTATGTCTAAGAAGGATTATGGTTTAACGTCAGAGGGTAAGGAATTAGTTAAACTGGCTAATTCTTTGGGTATTATAATTGATTCAGCTCACGCATGTAAGAAAACAGTTATCGACGTTTGAGTAGAAAGCCAGTTATAGCATCTCGTGCTAATGTGAAGAGATTAAAAGATTAAACGAGGAACTTAGATGATGAGGAAATAGAGGCTATTGTTAGAACTAATGGACTTATAGGAATTACTGCTATAGGTTCTTTACATATGAAGCCGAAGATTCCTCCCATAGGTTTTATACTTTATCAAAACGCTTAAACATTATGAAGATAACTAACATTAGAATAGTTAATCCTTACAAGGACTTTTTAGGCTCGATAGAAATAGAAAGAGGAATAATAAGAAGGGTTATTGAGGGTAAAGAAGAGGGGGAAGACATGGAAGGTCTTATAGCAGTACCGGGGTTCATTGACATTCACACACGGCATAGGAGGGTATGATTTCACATCATGGAATTCTGAGGAAGAATTTCTAAACAATTTAACTAAAATGAAAGAGGAGTATCTTAAACATGGAGTTACCACATTTCTACCTACTACTGTCACACTACCGAAAGAGGCGCTTTTAGAGGCTTGTAAGGCAGTAGGAGAAGTTCAAGATGATTCCATTCCCGGTATGCATTTAGAGGGACCTTTTATAAACGAGAAATATGCCGGAGCTCAAGACACAAAGTATATACGTACTCCAGACCTTAGTGAGGTTAAACAATGTATAGAACTCAGTATGAATAAGGTGAAAACCATCACCTTAGCTCCTGAGAAGGGCCTGGAGTACATAGATTCTTTGACAGCACTAGGTATACACGTATTTATAGGACATACAGATGCGGATTACGAAGTGGCTTCAAGGGCATTCCCCTAGGTGCTGATCGTACAACCCACATTTTTAATGCTATGAGACCTTTCATCACAGAGACCCTGGGGCGATCTTAGCCAGTCTTAATTTCTCACCATTTGTGGAAGTAATCCCAGATTTCGTTCACGTTGATAAAGAATTGGTCAAGTTTCTGATAAAGGCTGTAGGTGAAGATAGATTGGTCGGTGTTACGGATTCTATAATGGCAGCGGGATTAGGGGACGGAGAGTACAGGTTAGGAAAAATGAGTATTACCGTAAAAGGAGGTAGAGCTCCAACGAAGTACGGAAAGTTAGCCGGCAGTACTCTGACCATGGACACAGCCTTCGTAAAACTGGCTAGTTTAGCCGGACTTCGAGTTGCCGTAATGATGACTTCCTATAACCCGGCTAGAGCAATAGGCCTATCAGATAGGGGTGTAATAATGCCGGGTAAAAGAGCAGATCTAGTGCTATTCGACGAGAAGTTAAGAATTGTAGAGGTTTTCGTTTAAGGTGAAGAAATTGAGGTATTTACACACTGAGCCTTTTGATGTTAAACATTTTTCAAAAAAGCGTTGCAATGGTTACATAGCTAGTTATACTGGATTATAACTCGTTAAACGAATATAAATAACATAATGACGATACTATGGATATACTCTAGACACCTTACGTATTAGGCTGAAACAAGAAGGAGCTGAAATCTTAATTTAAGTATAACAAGGACGCGTAATACTTTTACGATAATTTTTATTAATGTCTAGGGAAGTAGACATATATGTCAACGGTTATTAGTATAAGGATAAGGAAGGAGATAAAGGAGGAATTAGATAAGCAAGGTATAGATATTCACCAAGAAGTAAGAAAATTTTTGGAGGAACTTTATATAAAGGTTAAGGCTAAAGAGTACGTAAATAAATGGGTTGAAGACCTAAAGGACGTTAAACCTAGTGAAGAAGGCTTCTCTGTAGAATCTGTGAGGGAAGACCGTGAGAGTCATTGACTCATCTTCCTTGGTAAAATTTTTCTCAAAGGAGAAGGGTTGGGGAAAGGTTGCGGAAATAATAACTGAAGAATCTTACACTAGCAATAACAGTATTGCAACTGCGTTAAGAATGAATACAGTCAGCTCAACACCTATTTTAAAATTAAATAGTGCTATCGCAATTGTAGGTCCCACTGAAATCCCCACAACACCTTCAAGAGACTTAATCGCAGACCCTACTACCCTATCTTTTAGACCTAAGTTTTGCATAGTGTAGACAGTGTTAGACACTGTAGCTATTCCAGTCCCTATACCTAATATTACCGTTCCAATCACTTTGTTAAAGAGCAATAACCAACTTAGTAACATTATCGAGAAACCCAATATTGCAATAGTCCTACTTCTCTCTCCAATTACTTTTCCCAGCGGTGCCGATATAAGCGCCATTGGTAATGGGAAGAGTAATACTAGTATTATAGCGAGAAGAGGTTCTACGTGGAAAAGTTGAGTGTAACTCAAGACTAGAAATTCCACAACTGCATATCTAGAGAGGGAGTGCAAGAAACCTGCAACTAATGGTTTGAGAAACCTCTTCTCTAAGCTCCATTTACTTAGGGAATACAAGCCGGCTAAAGTTGTTACTATCCCTATGTAAAAAGAATAGATTGATATTAAGACTCCATTGAATAGTAGCATAGGCCCTACTGCTGACCTTGGGTTTCCGAAATTCCCTTTGAGGTCTGACAGATGTGACGTTAAAAAGAGTGATGTAAATACCATTAAAGACGGTAGGAGGAACAAATACTTCCAGTCGATCTTGCCGAGAGCATAGCCTAATGGGACTCCGATAATGTAAGCTAAGGCTAACATGGAGTAATTGAAACCTATGTTCCTACCTTCACTTCCTTTGTAAGAGGAAGCATATGCAAGTTGTGCTGGGTACATCATGGACGCACCGAGACCTTGTAAAGACCTTAGAACAAGGGCCATGGTGAAGGAGTTCGTTATGAGGATTGCTATACCGGATAGAGAAAAGATAAGTGCACCCAAAAAAAGTAATTTCTTAATTCCCCTCTTTTCCCCAACAAGGTAGAACGGGACGAAAAGGAGGGAAGAAATGACGGCGAAAAGCGTAAGGAATAGCGAAGAGTCAAGATAACTTACGCTCAGTTGAGAGGAAATGTACGGGATAGCTGCTGTTATCATAGCACCTTCTAAGGACGCAGCTGAACCTATAACTGATGTTATCATTACTTCTTTCTTCGTGTTATCCACCTCTTTTAATAAGCTGTTCTTTTATTGAACAGATATCGTAGTAAGTTCTCGTCATTCTTATTAAATTATCTTCTCCAAGTTCTAACACATCGACTCCTTCGGAATCGACTTTAGTACCATCGTTCGTTATATTGTATCTTTGGCCGGAAAAGACTGAAGTAACTTTCCACTCTATCATTATAGTCTTATTGTTGCGTGCAAATGATACCAGAAACAGCTTATGATAAGGATATGTAGCAAATAACTTCTCCAAATATTTTCTGAAATTATCTTTTCCCTTAATTATCTTCGGTTCTTCTCCGGGATGAATATAAATAGTATCATCTGAATAAAGTACTAATATACTATCAATACTATAATCATTCCACACTTTCGTATATTTATCAATAAATTTTTTACAATCAAATTTCTCAGGTCTTTCAGAGTTCATAAGATACACTACTTTTTTCTAAAAAAAGACTATTTTATATAAATACTATAGCATAACTTAAACTTATAATAATCATATTATGTACCTTATTAAAACCTATTAAATAGATAAGATTTCATAAAAGTGAAAATTAATTTTTTAATAAAAATTTATATTGTAAAATGAAGAGAAATCTTTATAACTAATAAGGAAACTAAGCTATTTTATCGAGAAATCATTCATTAATATCATTATCTAGGCATGAACATACGCGTTATTATGAAAAAGGAGATATAAAGCCTTGCCATCGGAAATAGCTAGCACCTTATATTTAAATACTTCTTTTCCTAAAAATTAACAGTGATATTAGCGACGCACTCCTCCAACTAAACTAGGGCTTAATGGGACTGTAGGACGGGCTAAACAATATGTCTTTCCTCTTAAGGGGCTAGAACGTAATGCGTGAAAGTTCTCTCAAAATAGGAGGGTTCTCAGAACCTCTCGACAGCTATCAAATGTAGACTCAAATTGCTGGTGGGAACGATATCTGGAAGGAAACTCTCGTCCTTTCAAGGTGGGTAAACGTCGATAAAAAGGTAGAAGAACTGTAAATGGAAATTAAATACTGTTTAGAATTCACGTCACTTTAACGCTATATTACTTGATAGTTACGGTAATCAAATTTCAGCTTCTCCCCTTCAACTCTGATGCCTTTCGGGATATTATTTTCGAGTATATTGACAAGCTGAGCTTCTCTGGGTTTAAACCACAACTTCACCTCTCCTTTTCCTCTTTTATTTAGTACGTAATAAAGCCTCAACACTGAGCCTTTACCGTCCTCAGATTTCTTCATTGCCTCTAATATCAGGTTATCTGGACTAACCTTAATAAAGCTCTTTTCACCGCGTTAACCTTTACAGCCCTCAATGGATAATTAAGTTCGTAAGCTCTCTGATATACCTTAGCTTCTTTCCAATCTCCCTTATGAGGATAGATAGAGTAAATAAAAGTGTTGATTTCTGTGTCGGTAGCGCAGCCATAGTAAATAGGAGTCTTAGCTAATGAAATTCCCACATTAGCACCTTCTACCGCTGTACCGTATTTTCCGTTGTTTAAAATGGCTACACCGTAGTCGTCCTCAGATAGGTC
>JAPYVG010000056.1 GCA_028277025.1 Sulfolobaceae archaeon | reverse complement strand
CAGCCTCTCCCTAGCCAACTCAACCTTTTCCTTCAACATCTTTCAGTAGAACAACGTTGAAAAATAAAAACTTCTCGCTAATACCGAGTTTTTCGTATTACCTCCCTAAGATTCCCATAACTGCTGGTTATGAATAAGTTTTTACCTTCATGTTTATATTTTACTATTGTTGTACATTACTTACACTGAATAGTTTAAAATCTAGGCTACTGAAGATTACTTAATTATTTTAATATTAGATAGTTTTTATAAATTAAATTAGAAGTTTTATAAATTATTAATATTCTTTTAAAAAGAATTAAAAATATATTTAGTTTACTATCTTTTTCTTTATAAATCTAATCTAAATAGATTTAATCTAATTATTATCCGTTATAGTGAAAAAGAATAAAAAAAGATTATTTGCCTTCTATCTTTTAGCTTGATTACCTTATTAATTTCAGTGATCTTCATTAAGTTAAGTAAGGGTTTATAGTGTGTTTCAAGATTAAATACTTAAAGGTAATCTCATATATATAATTCCAAATCAATACTTACTAGCTCAACAAGTTTAAATACTTAAATTTAAATACTTACGAAAGTAATATAAAATGACAAAACATGAAAAATAAATTACTTGAACTGATTTTAGCAGTAGAACATGAGAATTGTTGGACGAATTTAGTTGGAAATTACGTTGTAAAAACGCTAACTTTTTCTATAAATACTGAAAAGAACTATATTAGATCAATTATTCTTATAGATAAAAAATATAAGGATTTAATAAATAAAATTAAAAAGACTAAAAATTTCATTGGTTATTCCTCACTTTCCTTAAGTGATGATGAGAAAAAGATAATTTTCGACTTTAGAAAAAGATATAGAAATAGCGTAATGGATACGATAAATTCCTTAGATGGTATAATTCTGGACGGATTTAAATATGATGGAAAGGAGTATTGGAGAATCCTAATATATGAGAGTTACATTAATGAACTTGAGGAGAAATTAAAATCTAAGGGGAATTTAATTTACGTAAGTTCACGTCGATTAGATGTAAGCGAAGACGAGTTAACCCCTTATGAACTTAAAACGTTAATTTTAGCTTATAAATACGGATATTTCGACTTCCCGAGGAAAATAAAATCTGATCAAGTATCTAAGCTAATAAATATCAGTAAATCCACATTTACATATCATTTAAGGTCTGCCGAATCAAAAATTTTAAAGAAATACATTTCAGAACTAAAATTCTACGATGTTATTAGTAACGATAAAGAGAAGGTTTAACTTTTTTACCATCTCTCTATTACGACCTTTCTGTCTGTAAAGAAATCTACGCTATCCATCTGCCCGTGTAAAACCCCGAAGAAAGACTCCTTCCTACCACCAAAGGGGAAGAAGGCCATGGGTTGGGCAACACCAACATTAATACCAATATTCCCAGCATCAACCTCCCTCCTAAACTTCCTAGCATAATAACCACTGGAAGTAAATATGGATGCAGCATTACCGTAATTGCTCCTATTAATCATATCAATAGCCTCATCTAAACTCTTAGCCCTAATAATACAAGCAACAGGACCGAAAATCTCCTCCCTAGCAATAACCATCTCTGGAGTAACCTCATCAAAAATCGTAGGACCCAAGAAATAACCCCTAGGATAATCACTAACAACAACACCCCTACCATCCAACAACAACTTAGCCCCCTCTCCAACACCCTTTTCAATATAACCAACAACCCTCCTCTTAGCATCCATAGTAACAAGAGGACCCATATCGACACCCTCATCTAAACCATAACCAAGCCTCAACTGCCTAGAAGCCTCAACAAATTTCCTCTTAACCTCATCATAAACATTATCAACAACAACAAGATTAGCAGCAGCTAAACACCTCTGCCCGGCATTACCAAAGAAGGCAGAAACAATAGAAGGAATAGCCCTATTCAAATCAGCATCGGGCATAACAACAACAAAATTCTTAGCCCCAGCCTGAACAATAGCCCTCTTCCCAAACTTACCAGCACCCTCATAAACATACCTACCAACCCTGGTAGAACCAACAAAGGTAACACCTTGAACTAACCTATTAGACAAAAACTCATCAACAACATCCTTAGCACCATGAACAACATTAACAACACCTTGAGGAAGCTTAACCTCCTCAAAAACCCTAACAACATAATCCATGGCAACCGGGGTAATCTCAGAAGGCTTAACAACAACAGTATTCCCTAAAACTGTGGCAAAGGGAATAAACCAGAATGGAACCATAACGGGAAAATTAAAGGGAGTAATAATACCGAAAACCCCCAAGGGCTCCCTAATAACCGCCTCATCAATATCCTGAGAAACTTGATCTAAATGCTCACCCTTAGCCAAAGTATAAGCGACAGAAATAGCACTCTCAACACTCTCAATAGTTCTCCTCAACTCACCTCTAGCCTCTTGAATAGTCTTACCGTGATTCTGAGTAACAATCCTAGACAAGGTCTCATAATACTCCTCCAACTTAAATTTAATCATAAACAAATACTGAAGTCTGGTAGTAATTGGCAACTCCCTCCACTTCTCAAAAGCCTCTTGCGCAACTTGAATAGCCTCCCTAGCCTCATCCCTAGTAGAAAAAGGAACTTGAGCAATAACCTCATCCTTAGCTGGATTATAAACATTACCCCAAGTCTCAGTCTTAGACTCAACTCTCTGGCCATTTATATACAATTTCAATTTACCGTAATTTTTTTGAACTTCTTCTAACATATTTCCCACGATAATTTAAAAATTGTACGCCATATATATTTTTCACTGAAACATGTTAGAAGAAATCTAACTAAATAAATAAGTAAACACGTCTTGTTATTATAAAAACGTTTTTAACTCCCTCTGTCATTAACGATTATAACGCCGTTTGTCCCTACGCTCTCATTTTAATGTACTCACATCTCTATAATCATACCCTTTTGGAAATAGTCCACATCAGTGTAACAAATTATCTTTTATCGATAAAAAATTCAGTAAAACAATCAAAAACATTTTTGCTAAATATAAATAAAGAGTTAAACTCATTTATCATATCTTTCACTAATTCATCTCGATATGCTTAGTTTATTTATAACGCCCATAGTTTTTAACCAATAAGGGGTAATTATTAATAAAACATAAAACTTGTTCGAAAAGGGCTTTTTAATAATTACTAACAAAAATTATGAGGGTAATGTTAAATGGTAAATAAAATACTTTCTCAATTAGTAAGTGTTGAAATATTAAGTCCTAAAATAGATGATACGCTATGGTTCTTTAAGGAAATTCTTGGCCTTCATGAAGTTGGAAGAAAAGGTAGGTCGGTATATTTAAGGGGATGGGAGGATTGGTATACTTATAGTCTGAAGGTTACTGAAGCCGATACGGCAGGAGTTAGGGAAATAGTTTGGAGAGCTTATAGTGAACAAGATTTAATTGACGCTGTTAGAATAATAGATTCGTATGGATTAGGTTTAGGTTGGGATAATGGAGAGCCAGAAATGGGTGTTGGAAAAGGTTACAAGTTCATTTTGCCTAGTGGTCAAATAGGTAAAATAGTATGGGAAATGAAGACGTGGAGAGCTACAGGAGATTTGAGATCTGGTTACAGGGCTAGACCAATGAAGAAGCCTACTAAAGGAGTTCAAGCTAAAGATTTATCGCATATATTTCTCTTTGCATACAATGATCAGGCTTTATCAAAAACTGTAGAACTCTTGAAGAAGCTTACATTTAAGGTTAATGAGATTCTGAAGGAAGGAGATCATATATTAGCTTACTGGATGGCAGTTAACGGTACAGCACATGACTTAGCAATTGGTTTAGATCCTTCTGGAATTCCAGCTAGATTAAATCACGTTACATATAATGTAGACTACGCAGACGATTTACTTAGGGCTGCTGACTTTTACACAGATTATGGCTTAGAAATAGTTGGAGGACCTCTAAGACATGGTATAACTGATAGCCATTCACTTTACGTTAAAGAACCTGGTGGAAATGTAATCGAATTATTACATGGAGGTTATATAAATACTGTACCAGATTGGGAACCAGTGACATGGGATACGAAAGAAGATGAGAATAGATGGTTATTCTATTGGGGTCATGTCAAAGAAGCTTTCTGGCATGGTAGCCCGTTACCACCAACTAAAATCAGTGATGAATTAAAGGAAATAGTTAGACAAAAATTGGGTGCTAAAATTTAATAAGTTTTTAGTTCTTTTTATTCTATATTAAATATATTATTCTAGATTAAGATATATTAAATATATTTTATTTTTAAATAACCTCAAGAATAGACAAAACATTAAACATGTTTGATGAAATGCTTATTTATAATTTCATGAATGTAACTATATGCTCCAAAATTCAAATAACGAATTCACATTACCTCCAACTAAGAGCGGAAAATCCCAAATAGTATTTCCTCCACCGTGGCATTACGGAGTAACCTACATTGCAGCTCATGTGAAATTTACTAAAGAATCCGCTAATAATGTGCTTCCCAATTTCCTTACGACTGATGGTGAAGGCTGGGTTTACATAGCGGAGTTCATATCAATGTCAGATAGCAGTTGGGATTACATGTATCAAGATCCGGATTTAGTCCAATATATGGAAGGAGCTATAGGATTAAAGGTGAATTTTGAAGGAAAAAACTATCTTTACTACCCCTTTATGTGGGTAGATAAGGATTGGGCATTAGTAAGGGGATGGCTGGACGGTTACCCTAAAAAGATAGCAAAAATAGCCATGACGAAATTTCATCCCTTACTTCCGAAATACAATAAGCCAGAAGCTGGATTAAAATTAGGAGGGTACGTAGTAAGGGGAGGAGGAATAATGTTTAGATTACAAGTCGAGCTTGAAGATAAGACAGATTCTATTCCAGTAAGAAATTTTGGACCGTTTTTAAACATTAGAAGATTTGCAAGTAGAGGGGATGGAGAAGAGGATTTATATGAAATAGTAAGTAGAATTAGAGATGAGAGTATACTAGGAGAAATATGGAAAGGTAAGGCTAATTTAGAATTAGGAGGATATGTAAATGACGAAGTTGATTTGCTGAAGATTGAAAAAATTGTAGCCGGTTACTATTACACTATGTATTTTAAAGTAACTAAAACTCAGTTATTGAGCAAAAGAGTGGCTAAAATTCATGCATGACAGACCTAGACTCACCAATAAAAACATAAAGTTTTTAATTCATTATCAGTTTCCCTTGACCTATTTCCCCTAATCAAACCTTGATGGGATTACTCGTCCAAAATTATCTCTACTTTTTAGCCTTAAGGAATTATTCTTACACCATGTTTTTCATCAATTTTCCTTAATTTTTCATCATAGGTTGCTAAATCTCCTTTTAATTCTTTAGCTAAGGCTAGAACAACATAATCATTTAACATCTTTAAAGGTTTACCGTCTTCCTTTAACATTTTTACGCCATTAAGTATGATTTCTGGGCTTTCACATACAATTTCAAACTCTCTTAACTCTTCAATCTTAGTTTTTATTAAGGGAAACATCTGATGTAAGTTTGGCTAAAACCCATAAAAACTCGTAAACGACTATCTGCGGAATTTTAACGTCCTCCTTTTCTATAATTTCCAGAGCTTTAGAATGATTTTCGGAATCTTCAAAAGTTGAATAAACTAATATATTTGTATCAACTACTATCATTTAATGCCTCCTCAACTTCCTTATCTATATCCTCTTGACCAACTTTTTTATTTAACCTTATTGTAGTCCACTTTCTTATATACGGTTTAATTATTATAGTTCCATTACTTTCATCTAAAGTTACTTCGACGTAATCTCCTTCCTTTATACCTAATTTTTCTCTTATCTCAGAGGATATAGTAACTTGAAAGTTTCTAGTAACCTTTACTTTCATAGTAAAGGATGAGAATTACTAATATATGAACTTTACTAGTAACCACTACAACTCAGTAGCGAATCCGATAAGTTTCTACGCACTATTAGCCTCTAGCAGGTCTAAATGATTTAGCCGAAAATTTAATTACCATGAGAGGTTTCTGATAGTTATGATCTTATGTGTGGCAGCAATTTCATTTATTTAAAATTTAGTTTGAATTCTTCAAATCAGTTTTTATTGATGTGAAATTTTTGAAAAATATAATATCGCTTCTCTTACTAGTAAATAAATCTCACGTTCAGTTGAATATAAATTTCCAAATACGTGATTTATACCAAATTAATAAAATTAGTTATCCAAAATGAAGGGACAATACGTTTTTATTACTTCCTAAAAATAGTATAGTATAATGAATAGTCAAATACTCAAATCTTCTGCTGATGTATATTTAGAGGAGGCTGAGGAGTTTTTAAGGAGAGGGGATACTGTTCAAGCTTCTGAAAAATATTATAAGGCTGCTGAAGAGGCAATAAAAATATTAGCACTGGCTTTAAATCTAGAAATATTAGATAGTGTTAAGAAAGAAGGATGGAGCTTAAAATTTCTTAATAGAGCCGTTTATCAGATATCCAAATTTCTTGGCGAAGACATAATAGAGTATTGGAACAGCGCGACTGCAATCTATACTGTCAATTTAGATTTAGAGACGTTAGAGTTATTAGCTAATGACGTAGCTAAATTAGTGGAAATTGCAAATGAAAAATATAATAAGTTACTTAGAGGAGGCCGAGGAGTTTTTAAGGAGAGGGGATACTGTTCAAGCTTCTGAAAAATATTATAAGGCTGCTGAAGAGGCAATAAAAATATTATCTAATAGATTTAGGCTCGTTAGTGTTCTTGAAGAAGTTTCTAAAAAGGGAAGATGGAAAGCCGAAATATTATTTAAAGCTGCACGACTTCTCGATCCCTCTTTACCAGGTATTTTTACTATGTGGAAAAACGCGTGGAAACTTCATGAAGATGGTTTTCATGAAGATAGTTTAGATATAGAAATGGTTTATGAACTAAAAAGGAAAGTTGTTGATATTCTATTGAAATATAAAGATAATCTAACTTGATTAAGATTTCAAGTTCTTATATAAGGAATGGATTCAAAAAAATCCCAACAGACGTCAATCTAAACCATGTTAGAAGCGAAAATAGGAGTACTTAAAAAAAAAAGTAAATTTAACATAAATCTTGATAAAATTTAAAGTAAACATAACTTATGGAAACTCATCTTCTTTCCGACTTATGATAAGATTTGTCGTTCTTATACACTAGAAAGCATAGATAAGCATAAGTATTCCACGTTGTTTTCCTTACATTTCTTTAAAAAATATTCTTCACTGAAATCATTTCGCGCTATGGAATACTTTATAATGTCTTTAGCCTTTATAATATCTTTTATGCCTCGCTGCTTAGAAGATATTACATAAAGTACAGCTAAATCTTCTGGCGATGCTATATAGATTTTTCCCACTCCTTTAATTTTAATTTGCCTCCTCTTTGAGATAAATTCCTCAGTTATTTTATAAGCTGGAGGTTTAACCAAGTCGACTTTAATATCTTCTATAATTATTACATATTGCCAATGTCCTACATCATTGGGAGTTATTTGATATTGTGAAGATACGTATTCGATAAATTCCGCTAATCTTTCATAATCGTCTAGGTTTACTAGGAAGTCTATATCTAATGTTGTCTCCGGTGGTGCGTAAAAATTTCTTGCAAATCTTCCTATAAGTGCGTAGTCTGGATAGTATCTCTCTATAAGCTTTAGCGCCTTTCTGAAAGCGTTTTTGTACTTCCATTCAATCCCCACAATTCAACACCTAAACTAAGCGAAAGTAAAACGTACTCTACTTTGGTCATATTAGTATCCTTATCTAAATAATAATTCAAATAATCTCTAACCTCTTCGTCACTTATCTTATACTCTCTTGCAAATGTTAGCAATTCTTCCCACTTCTTTAACTCCTCCCTTCGTCCCAAATAATACCTCTTAGGTCTCTTAGACAATTTGTCCCACATTGTCACGTAAATGTAATTTCCTTTTATCTGAATCCTCATAATAATATATACTATGAATTTATAGTATATATTTTTTAAGGACGTAAACGTTATAACACGTTATAGGTAATAAGCAGGGCTATAAAGAACAAGAGGTACCAGATCTAAAGCCTGCAGATGACGACGTTATAAGAGTAGACGCTGAAGTATTAATAAGATATTCAACATGCCTGCAGATGACGACGTTATAAGTAGGTAGGAAAGCCCTATGCTACAGAGATCTGCTACAACTCCAATGGTGTTGTTCAAGAATTAAATACCCCGTGATAGTAGGCTATGAAGTTGTTGGTACAATAATACAAAAAGGTAAGAAAGTTGAAGGATTTGAGGAAGGAGATAGTTAGCTATTTTTGGTCATTGATTTAAACTTTATTTATGCAAAGATTTCTAATCTTAAATGAAGATCAAGCAAAGCTCGTCTTAGATAATATCAACTTTAAAATTCTAGAATTACTAGTTTCCGAAGAGCTGAACGCCACTTCCTTATCAGAAAAATTAAAAGTCCCATTACCTACTATATGGAGGAGGCTAAGCAAACTTGAAAAATACGGACTTATAGAAGTAACAAAAATCGAGCGTAAGAGAAACTTTAAGACAAAATATTATAGAGCAAAGGCTTTATATTACGCCTTACCTTTAAACATTCCCCTTCACCCTAAGGACCCATTAGCAAGAAAGGTTTTAGAATTTCTTTCTTCCTTAAAAAAGATAATGGATGATAAGTATCAAAAATACAATGAGATTCCTAAAGGAATTGATCCTATAGATCATGCTGTAATTCTTGACGCTTTAGTAACTTTTTCAACATTTTTGGAAAATGAAGAGGAGATAAGAAAAATCTTAGATGAAGTTAAACAACGACTGCTTTCACTAATGAAAGTGACTCATTAATATTCCTTTCTCGTTAAAACGAGTATGAACTTATATATTTTAATAGGAGCGTTAATTTCAATTTTTATAGGTATTATTCCTCTTTTCCTAGTAAAGAGAGATTGGAAAGTAATACTAATAGCTGGCGGTGCTTACATATTAGCTATCATAGGAAAGGGCATCATAGTACTGGCGTTCTTATCCTTTTTCTTAACTCCTCAAATTCCTACTTATATTGCCTACGGGATATTAACTACCACCTTTGAACCAGGTTTTGCGTATCTGTTCTCGCGTTTTATAAAAGAAAACCCTAAGACTTACGGAATAGGTTTAGCCTTCTGGGAGAATGCGATATTCGTAGGCTTACTGGAGTTACCTTATGTTTTTATTGCAACTACTACGACTGTTTCATCATTATCTTACTTCGTAGCCATAAAAATAATGGATAGAACTTCCTCCCTTCTCATTCATTACTGCTGGGGAGTTTCAGCGTATTATAGCTTTTGGAGAAAAGAGTTAAAGTATATAATCTCTGTAGCACCTTTAGGCATGGTTGATAGCTTAGCTGCATACGTTAGTTTAACTCAATCCGCAAATTATTTTATCGTAGCAGTTCCTTCAATAATTGTAGGAATTGCAGGCTTCCTTTTGGTAAAATATTATTTTAAACTCTCATAGTTAATACATATGAAAACTGGACTAATAAAGAAGGGAACTAATAAGGTATGTTTTAATGAGATAGTAGAAGATGACGAAATCTTGCTAAATCTTTCAGCTTATCCTCATATTAAATTTTTATAAAAGGTCAATATTCCTTCTAATGACTTGTCGTATACTTTTATTAAAACATCCATTATTTTTTCATTTTTCTATATTTTATTTTAATCCCATTTTCTCTTTTATTTGGCTATACAAATCTTCAGTAATCTTCTCTACTTTCTCTTTATCTATTACGTATTGTGCGACCTTACTCCTTATCTTATCCCTAATTTTACCGTCAACCTTAAAGTAAGCTATGTGGTTCCCATTAAGGTACATATGTACGTAAAATCCACCTCTCTTTCTTTTCACATTTACGCTAAAGTTATGGGACTGTTCTTGAATTATTTGTTCGTTAACTGTCATGTTAATGAATTTACTTAAGGCACTGGTAGACAATACTAACGGTATTATAGTCATCTCTAAGATAAACTTATCCCTAATCTTCTTAGGTACGTTCTTTATTATTTCCTCTTGTATATCCCTCAGAACGTATAATTGATTCGAGTTTAG
>JAPYVG010000055.1 GCA_028277025.1 Sulfolobaceae archaeon | reverse complement strand
TAGTTAGATTCAAGAGAGCAACGAAGGCAGTAAATAGGAGCATTCGCACCATGATGTACTCCATAGCCCTAGTCTTATGGGAGAGAAGGTTAATCCCAGAATTTGTAGCTTAACGACGACACTATCAATTGATTCTAACAATTTTTAAAATGGGAGGCGGAAATAAAAGTCATATGCTAAAGTTTGGTAAGAAAAAGTTCTATTTCAGTTGTTCAGATATTGGAATGAATTGTGGCTATGAAATAAGGGGTGCTAAAAGCGAAGAAGAAGTTCTAGAGATTTAAAAATTCATGCAGAAAAAGCACATAAGATGAAGCTTAATGACAAAACTATTGAAGAGGTTAAGAAGCATATAAAGAAAAAATAATCATACCAATTGGTCTATCCTTTCCGATATTAGTTGCATATCATAAGCGATTTTTTCCTTTAATTTTCTGAACTCCTCATCCCTTAGCTCAACTAATTTATAGGCCCTCATAAATTCCATCATATCTAAGAAATCTTCTAGAAATTCATACAGTCTCTGCAAGTCTAATGGATCATTGGCGTTTATTTTTAAGTTTATATTTAAATTTTCTTTTATTAATGATAGAATTTGTTTTATATCTATTAAGTAATCACCTTCAAGTTGAGGCATATGAATAATTTCTCTTCATAATATTTTAATATTTTGTTTAATGTAAACACGAAGAAATTAAAAAGTATAAAAACCTTAATGTATTATGAAAGATAATTTTTTAAAAACTTAATATCTATAATGGCATAAAGGAAAGGAGTTGTTATAAGAAAAATTTAAAAAGGGCTTTAGTAGCAATTCCTAGTATTTAAATATGATGTACTTTCTTTACATTATTAGGATAGGAAAAAGTAACGGGAAACGAGAATTTTAGTATTAACAGTGTTTCACTTCGGCTCCGTGTAAAGAGAATAAACGACGAACCAATAGCAGAGTAGTTTTCTGACTCGCTTAATAGAGCTCTTCCTTTCAGATTATTAATCACTCGACCTTATCGCTCCTTTTTAATCCCCAGTTGAGTTTCACTTAGAGAGTAATAAAGGGCTTACATCGGGTGTGCAAAAGAATCTCATAAGGTTTCACTTATACCCAGAAGAAATTCTGGGATTTTTTCTTTAGTAAGCACTTCAACACCCTTAGGATAACTCTTATGGCTCCTCTTACTCTTTATCTCTAACTTATATTTCCTAGTAATTACATCAATCTCATAAGAGTTCTTAAAGTAATATACCTCACCGCAAACCCTATATAAATGCTCTTGAACTACGTTTTCCAATAATGCACTCTCGTCAAATTCACCGTGAACCCAATCCGCTATAACCCTTAACAAAAAGGGATCGCGGAAAAACACCTTCTTCTCCTTGTTTTTATAAACCTTGTCATCAACCTTAATATAAGCAAAATTGAGTAAGTAAATGTCTGAAAAGAGCTCTAAGTACTCCCTGACAGTATTATGAGAGACTCCTATGTCATTAGCAATCGAATTATAGGAAATAGCTGACGGAAGCTTGCTCAAGAGGGAATAAAAAATGTCTTGGGCAATTCTAGGACTCTTTTTTGCTTTATAAATCTCAGAGAGAATGAAATTGATTATTGAACCCTTAGCATCTGGGTTCTTGTTTATAGATTTCGGAAAACCACCAACGTTTAAGTAGTCCTCGAAAAGCGCCAGTGCTAGGTTTTTATTATAGATTAACTCCTCCTTTTTGTAACCCAGAACTTTAACGTATTGTTGAAATGAGAGAGGTAAGACGACAACGTCTTTTCCCTCACCCCTCCTCCCGGGGAATCTTTCCGGAATTTTCTCCATCCCTAAACTTGAAGAACCAGTGACTACAATGACGTCCTTTCTGAACTCCCCTAAGTCTATAAAATACTTCAAAATTCTGTACCACTCCTCTATTGAACTCACTTCGTCAAGTACAATTAAGTAACTCTTATCCTTACCCCTCCTCTCTTTTTCCTTTAACAACTCCTCAAGGATCCTTCTGAACTCTATCAATGAGGTAACGTAGTCTAAATCGAGATAAAAGAGTGTTGAGGGGTCTTTCCTTTCCTCCTCGATTAACTTCTTTATTAATAACTTAACTCCCGTTGTTTTACCCGTCTGTCTCGGGCCGTAAATGAAGTTGAGACTAGACGGTTTTAATGAGACGTTATTGATCCATTCTGGAATCCATTTAACTTTCTGATTTTCCCATTCAGACAAGTTTTTATCGTACCTATCCCAGTCTTTGAAAAACCACCATGGATTTAATTTATTAATTGCTTCCATTATTGATTTTCAACTGACATTTGGTATATAAGCTTTTGTCAATTGAATGACAATATTGTAAACTGAAATTATTTGAAAATTTTTATGCCAGAAAAAATTATTCTCTTTATTCAGATGTAGGAAACTGAACGTAGGACCAGTAGGGCTGTAGTTAATAAGTATAAATTCTGCATGCAATATCGGGCTTAAAATGAGATATTTATCCAATTATTACAGATCTTATAGCCACTTTAAGGGAGGGTTAAAACTTTATAAGCTCTCATGCAAATGCGTTTGCATCAAACTCTAAAGGATTTGGACTCTAACGGTATATGACTCGCATATGTGCCGTTCCTCCTACATTAGCCGTCGTCAACAGTTTCAGATAAACCGTGAATTTTATGTCATTTGATATTATTTAACATTCCTAGCTCTTCTCACGAGAGTTTATAAGTTTTGTAGTTACATACTATCATGTAGAAGAGGGCCCTACAGTGAACTCGATGAGCAATGTGAGGGGGAGGATGGGTTCGATGAGGCTCCCCATGTCCTTGAAGGGAGTGGTTTAACTACCGCTCCCGTAGACGGCATGGGGAGCCGGACAAGGGGAATGAGGACGAGAGTTGAATACAAACTCATGAAACCTCAATGAAAGTCCGACCCCTAAGAGGTCGCCATCTATAGGATCAGAAAGAAAACTCATTTTCTTAAAGAATTCAGACTTAACTCTTACTCGTTATTTCTAACCAATTCTAAATTCGTCTTGACGAGTCGTGTTTAATAGTATTACAAATTATCTCCTAAAGGATGACTGGTCACGAGAGTGGAAGGGGTAGTTTTTCCCTCGAAGGGTATGAGACATTAACGCGTGGAAGATTGGAAAAGTAATTAAGAGTAAACACCTGGCATTAAGAGCCCTGAATGACTTAAGTAGAAGTGAAATACCTTAGTCTTTTCATAAGGCGTAAGACCTTGACTACTCACCCTTTACTCTAAATGATATTACGTGTAAAGTGGTAATATATGATTTCAGTAACCTCAAACTCAATTAAACCTTTTGTATACTGTTTAAGGAAGACTTTTAATGACAAGTATTTGGCAGACTCTTTAGCGTTTTTAATAGCAATAAAGTTGCATGCTGACCTCTCCCAATTCGCGTTGACTTCTAAGGGTGTAGTATATGAGGGAAATGTTTATGATGAAAACATGGAGATGATGAAAGGCTGTGACTATTTCATTAATTTAGTACAGCATTTTGGGGAAGGGGTAATACTCAGTACGGCAGTAAAAATATGGGAATATGTAAACTCTGGGGACAACAACGTTAAGTTTGATGATATGGAGAGGGAACTAATAGAGAGGTTTGTGAAATAAAGTTCTTCAATTCTAGCCCCTAAACCAAATTACAAAATTTTATAATAAATTATTTATTAATAATTTTTATAAAAATATTGAACATTATCCCTTACTTAACTAATATGTGTAACTATTTAAATATGCCTAAAATTCTTTAATCGTAAAGTTTAATAAAAATAAGAATTTAATTTAACTTGTGAGAAAGATGAAAAGGAGGGACTTCTTAAGGCTCGCAACTCTGGCCGGTGGAGCTATAGCAATTTCCCCTCTATTAACACCGTTATTTAATTACATGGGATATTATTATTATAACGAGCTCAGAATAATATCAAAACAATATTTAGTGGCTAATAACGTACTGGGGTTAGAGGGATTTCCGAAGTATAAGATAACTAATATATCAGTACTACAGAAATCATCTTGTCCAGTTTACTTTTTCGCTTATCCTCTCACTAACGAACCTTGCTTTTTAGTTGACTTTTCTAAACTAAATGGCCAAACTGACGTTGAATTCAAAAACCCATACTACGGCCAATTTAGGATAAACTCTAAGTTCCCGACAATAAAAGGCATAGGCCCTAAAGGTTCTATATGCGCTTTCTCGGCAATTTGTGTACACTTAGGCTGTCAATTACCAGCACAAGTGCTCGTTTCCTCACCGAACTTACCTGGCTTGAATCCTTCATTAACAATTTTACACTGTCCTTGCCATGGTTCAATGTACAGACTGGATGAGGGAGGAATTGTTGTCGGTGGACCCGCACCTAGGCCATTGCCCATTGTACTTCTAGAGTATGATGAAAATACCGGTGACATATACGCTATAGGTACTAATGCACCTTATTTCTCTAAAACTAGGCCTACGAGCAATTTAATTTACGATCCAGACTACTCTTACCAGGTTCCTTCAAACCCTGCTTGTACTCAAGGTGGCTGATATGGGGGTAGAGGAGAAGACCGTAATTGATAAGGTTCTTGAGTGGTTAGATGAAAGGATAGGAATTTACGGCCATACGATCTCAAGGACTCCTAGATACGCTTTTAGACTGGACTATTGGTTAGGCTCTTTTGTATTAGCGTCATTCACATTGGCTGTGATAACTGGTGCTTTGGTAGCACTATATTACGTGCCCACAGATCCTTACGCTTCTACTGTTTATTTGATAAGTAAAGTACCCTTCGGTGCATTACTCTTCAGCATTCACACCTGGGCGGCTTATGCAATGGTATTCTTCTTGATCCTTCACATGACTAGGAATTTCATTGTAGGTGCTTACAGGAAACCCAGAGAGGTCATGTGGATTGTCGGAGTGATATTAGCTGGTTTAACACTTACGGAAGCCTACTTGGGTTATTCATTACCTTATAACCTCATCTCATGGACTGCAACTACTACTGGATTGAACTTATTCTCATATATGCCCTTCGGATTGGATAAGTTAATTAAGTTAATGACTACAGTACCGACAAACTTGCCCGGGCTTACAAGCGGTGTCGATCCATTAGTTGATAGGTTCTTCATATTCCATTGGATTGTAGGCGGGTTAATTCTACTTTTCATAATGATCCACTTGTCAATATTTGAAAAACACGGGGGAGTTACACCACCGATCAGCAAGACATCTGGGGAAACTTCAATAACTACTAGGAGTGAAGACCCGAAGTTTGAGTTACAGCCCTATACAAGGACTTTCGGAATGATTTTGATGACCTTCTTCCTAACCTTTGGGATCATAATACTCATAGCATCTTTATTCCCTTACGACATTGCGATGACTTCAAGCGGAGTTAAATACACTATGCAACCATATAACCCGGCATTAGCCGCACAAACTCCTCCAATACCCGACTGGTACTTCTTGTTCATTTATTTCTTTTATAAATCAGTCCCTCCAGAATACGCTTCAATAATATTCTTACTCTGGATAATAGTGTCTTTACTATTCCCCTTCATAGACCAATACGTGTTTAGACATAAGGCCACTCACCCCGTTATGAGGCCCTCAGCCTTTGCTCTGGGTACAGCTTTCATAATTACTTTCATAGTGAACAGTATTTGGGCTTATAAAACGCCCGGTGTAGATATAGGGCCTATAGGGGTTGAAGTGGACGGGCTGATATTCTTGGCATGCTTTACAGTAATAGTACCTCTCTTTAGGTGGTTGCAGCATAGGGAAGGGGTTAACGGCGGGAATAGTGGGAGCGGTGGGAGATTAGCTATGACGCTTAAGCGTGTTGAAGCCATTCCCTATAGACCTTCAATACTCTTCCTATCGCTAGTCTCAGCCTCTTCTTATTTCACAGCCCTATCCCTAACTGCGTTGTTAGCACTTAACCAATTCTCTTTAGGGGTTTCTTTAGGAATAGATCTAATAATACTCTCTGTAATAATAGGATTTTTTATAAGTTAAGGAATATTTTTAATCCATTCTTAATTATTCGAAATACTCGTTCTAGTCAAAGTCCTTGTCTTTTTCTTTGTAATATTTCCTAAAAACAATATAACCTACTAAATCAGAAAGTAGTAATTCATCGTTTTTAGAACTTTAGAAGATAACGTTTGTTAATCTCCCTATAAAATTCATACAATCGCTTCTTTAAAATATAAGGTTGTAATAAATATTATTACTTGATTTTGTGTCATTACTGGAAAGCTCTTTAACTACGTTTTTAACTCTTCACAATGTAATACCCCCTCCCCCATTCTTAGTTGATTACAATAGAAAAGTGACTTACGGGTAATGTACTGACTTCTCAGCCTGAATTTCCTTTCCCTCATCGATTCAGAACCGAGTAGCCAGAGAACTACCCAGTAAAGAGGACTTTCATCGCCAGGCTCTAGCCCCTTAAGAGCAAAGGGAGATGATTGCTTCTCATTCCAGAGTCCGAGGAGGAGTGTTGTCAGTATAACTAAGAGAAAAATAAAAGAACGCGTATTTAAACTTTCTATAAGGGGTCTATCCATCCCATTGGCGAGGCTTTATACCGTTTGTCCCTACACTTACATTTCAATCATGATCGAGTGTAGGGACTTAGCCCTCAACCACCTTTTGGGTGGGTCATGGGACTCCAACGGCACGGTGCTCACATCTCTGCAATCTCCCCCATCCTTTTGCCCACATCGGCGTGAGAGGTCATCATTTATCAACAAAAATTCATTATAAACGATGTAAAAGATCTCTATTAACACGAAAAAGGATTCAGCCCAATTTTGTAATTAGTGAGTAGATTCGCTAGCTAACTTCCTTAGACAAATTAGATCCCATTTGCAGAGACTGCTAAAATGCCTTCTTTTACCATATAGTTATCTATGAAAAGTACGAAGTCTTAAACTCATATTGAATTCCTTAAGATTTCTTAAAGTTCATTACATTTTCTTTAATTTTGATATAATCATAGAAATTTTTTGTGATTGTTACAGTTAATATGAAAAGTTTTCATCTTTTACTCAGAGTCAATACCACTCGACTCGTCAATAGCAGAAATTATCACGATGTTTAAGTACTGATTCGTGTTTAAAAGAGTGTTTGGCCCGGCATTTGGTGTAGTTCCTCACTTTTAAATTCACTTTTCCCTAGATTTAATCTTTTCCGTAGAGCCTCGAGAATAATGCCCTTCTTTTAAAGCTAAAAATTAAAAATCACCCTACTAATTACTTGTTAGATTAATATTAAACTAATACTTAGAGGGTTAAGTTTATTTTCCCTTTCTTTTTAATTTTAATTAGCCGCGGAGGGGCGAGTACCCGTTAGGGACTCAATGACCCCTCTTTGTCCCCCACGGCTTCTTCCCACACACTTGAATACTTTTTTATCCCTCTTTTAACAATCATAAATTTATGATAAATACAGAAATAAAAGGGCTAGAAGATGCTAAAAAAGGGACTGTGTTTGAAATAATCGGCTCGATACTTGTCTCCTCGGGGTTAGTAATCTTAATACTCACTGGGGAGGTTAATGCGTTACTGAACAATATAAATAATGAAATCATAGCTTATTCTATATCCGCTGGTGTGGTCATAACAGTCGGCCTTATAGTAGACTTTGTGGGCTTATTATATTTATATAAAGGTTTTAAGACCCTAAACTATTATGGTAGGGATACGGGAATCGGATCTACCGGCATTATCTTATTTCTCATTGGGATAGCGATGGTAATACTTGGGTTTGCTTCTGCCTTAGTATTCCCTTTAGGTATCTTATTAGCTGTTGCGGGAGGCTTAATGATTATAATAGGTAATATCCTCATCGGAATAGGCTATTACAATCTTGGCAGTGGTTTTAGAGATTCTAATATTAAAACCGGGGGTATCTTATACCTACTAGGTCCGTTTATATTTTCCTTATTAAGCTTTATAGGTTTAATTCTAGTTTATATAGGGTTATCCCACATTATAAGAAATTATGTACAGACCGGTGGGCTGGCCTATCAAACCCCATCCGTCTCACAAGTAGGAATAGGGGTTTTAAGGAATGATAATACTGCTGTCTTTCAACTATATTCAAACTTTCCCGCTATAATACTCTATGTGAGAATAGGCAACAATTATGCGAATTCCATATCTCCAATGACCTTACCATCTAATACTATGATTGTAATAACTGTAACATTTCCGATCCCTTTACCTTACTCACAAATGTATATTGCTTCAGTAGGGGTAAATGTGGGTGGGCAATTCAAGGAGATACCGGTATACTTACAAAGGCTCTAACTCCGTGCGTGAGATGATTAAAACTACCCTGAAGATGGACTTATGTGGGCTGTGGGGGTATCACTGGTCTTAAACACATTTACGTAACTATTAGTTATTTTTAATTACTTCTAATCCCTTTAATGCTATTTAGTTACGGAAAGATTTATAAATATTATTTCCGTTAACGTTAGATTGGAGGGTGCCACTGTGAAGTCTATGAGCAGTCGCGAGGTGGAGGAGGGCACCCGATGAAACTCCCCATGTCCTTGAAGGGAGTGGTTTAGCTCCCGTAGACGGCATGGGGAGGGAGAAGGAGTGATGAGGCCGAGTGATTAATAGTCATAAAAAGTGACTATTAGTCACGATGAAGGCCGAACTCTTAAACACTACCGGCCCAGTAATTTTCCACGTTGTGTAATAAGAAAGAAAGGCGTTTTGGCTAACGGTCGTCTAAAGATTTCCTTGTCCATAAATAAGTGATACTGATATTCTATTGGAAATTTTTAAATTTCAGAGAAAACATATATATTTTAATGCACGAGTGGTCTATTGCACAATCAGTAGTATTAACTGTTACCCACGCTTTTCCCGATAAAAAGATAAAGAAGATCAAATTGGGAATACCAATGTTCTCGTTCCTTGACGTTGAAATTCTAAAAGAAGCTTTTGACATGCTGAAGCAGGGCTCTAACTTAGAAAACGCTGAGTTAGAGATTGTGGTAAAAGAACCTAAATTTCAGTGCCAACATTGTGGTAAGGAATTCACTTTCTCACAAATTTCCGATAAGTTGAACCAACTTAAGACACAATACGGTGAGGAATACCCCCTACACTTGATGCCAGAACTATTGCCTTCCTTCATATCTTGTCCTTATTGTGGTTCTCACGATATTAAAGTAATTGGGCAAGAAATAACTATTGAGGGGATTGAGGAAGTTGGAGCCGTTGAGAGAGCTGGGTAAAGAGAAGTTAAAGGGTAAGAAAGTTATAGCAGTAATGAGCAGTAAAGGAGGGGTTGGTAAAAGCGTAATCTCAGCTTTACTCTCCCTATCATTACCTTCAGTTACCTTAATAGACTTAGACATACACACTATGGCGATAGCCAAACTCTTTGGTGTTGAGGGTTTAACCCACGAGGTAGGGAAGGAAGGAATAAGACCGTTTAGGATTAATAACGTGAATTTGGTCTCCCTTTCAGGAGTAGTTAGAGGAGGGAAGTACGTGATATTACCCGGTAGAAATCAGTCAAATGTTATGGAAGAGTTGTTAGCTTACTCGTCAATTGTCACAGATTATGTTTTGATCGACATGCCCCCAGGTTTAGGGGACGAAGTGTTAGTGTTGGAGAGACTTACCGATTTTCAACCCGTGGTCGTTACTACACCTTCTAAAGTGTCACTAAAGGTCGTTAATCACTTATTGAGTTATTTAAAAGAGAGGGGAAAGGAAAAGGTTTATGTTATAGTCAACATGGCTTACTTTAAGTGCGGTAACGAAATAATTAGGCCATTCGGTGAATTTAAGGGTGACTTAGAGCTTCCCATAGACCCGGCTATTGAAGATTATGTAGGTAGGATTCATGAATATCACGGTGAGGTTAGAAGTAAGATTGAGGAATTCGTGAAAAAAGAGTTGATGTAAATGGTTCTATCTTGATATGCGGTTGGTGGGAGATTTAAAGAGCCAAAGTAGTATATACTGTAATTCATCTATTTAAATCTTATTTATGAGTCCTTTGTAGTTCTAATAAATAATTTTTTAAGAGTAATTTAATTAGATCCTTAGACCCCAAATTCATTTTACAAAAATAATTGCATCGTATAATTTTTTCTAACCCAGAAAATTTTGTAATTAGAGAAAAAGTTAAGGGAGATGTAGTCTGGTATTACTTTAGGGGAGAAACTC
>JAPYVG010000054.1 GCA_028277025.1 Sulfolobaceae archaeon | reverse complement strand
GAGGAGTTAGATAAAAAATACTTCCTTTGACTTGAACCCATTTATCCCCGAATTGGATTTGCGTGGACATATTCGTACGCCTAATTAAACAATAGACTACACGCATATTTAAACATTTCGCCCGAAATATTTATATAAAGATTCGTAAGAATAGTTACCTATGAAACCAAGAGTTCATAAAGGCGGTAAGCCTGGACAAGAAACATTTTACCTTAACATACCACGCGAAATCGTTACATCACTCGATATAAAACCGGATGATGAGTTTGAGCTTAAAGTAGAAACCAAAGACGGTGAAATAACGCTATGTTATAAGAGAGTAAAGAGACAGTGACCCAAACCCCGTTATCTACCCTAAAAACACGTTATTTTTTAGGTCAATTCGGCTATTCTTCCTCAGCCTCTTCTTCTTCCCAATCTTCCTCTTCATTTTCTTGGCTTAGGTCTTCATCAATATCCACATCTTCCTCAAGTTCACGGTGCACATGAATTAGTTCAACATAGCCGTGGTAAGCCCTGCATATTTCTTCATGGCTCTCGTCTTCCTTAAATGCCAAACCTTTATAGCATATATAGCGTAACGCCTCATAGACCTTACGGGCTTTCCACTCAGACCAGTGAAACTCGAATTGCAGAGCAGTCCTACTTACTTTCCCCTCACGCCTCAACAACTCTATAGCCTTCTGCAAATCGGGGTTCTTCTTAATATACTCCATTATTTGAGAGCGTGTGTTTTCGTGAGACTCCATAAGTTATATAATCATTTGGCAAAATATATAGCTTTTGATGAAGGCTAAAGAGCATACGAAATTAGCTCTAAAAACTAAAGAGGCTCAAGTGAACGCTCTGGAGTTCCTAAAGCGGGCTATAGAAAACCAGTTCACGCCCGTGAGTAACGATTTACTGCTTTACATGTCTCTTAAAGCGGTGTATAGGTGGGTCTGTCCTATTTGCCTCACGCCTTTCGAAAGATACAATTCCTTCATCAGGCATTTGCGTTATGAGGAAAAAGAGAAGACGTGTAGGTATTGCGGGAAAACGTTTGCGAAAACTGATGATTTAATCGACCATATAGGCAAAAAGCACGTGTGGTTTCAGTGGGGTAGGCATAAAGATGGGAATCCTACTCAGACCGTGAACTCCAGAGCTTAACTGCAGTGTAGATTATCAAAGCAATAAGGAATAATGCAAAATCACGGCTCAGCGCTGAAATGAAAAATACCAACACTAGGAGGAGTAAGCCCCATCTCATTGCTTCTCACCGTATACACTTGTATACAGCCATTCCGCATATTTCCTATACTCTTTTTTAGCTAAAGCGAATAAGTCCAAGTAATGTCTCGTCAACACGTCGCTCGGTGTCCGTCCTTCTATGAAATCTATGACTTGACTCGGTATTTCCAATTCCGCCATTTTCGTCGCCACGAATTTGCGAAAATATTTAGGCGGGACTAAATTAAGCTTCTTAACATATTTGTCCACATAAGCTTTTGAAATCTTAATTTGTTTTAGCTCTGTAACGTGGAATAAGTAGAAACTCTTCTTTTGACCCCTAACCCAGTTGAGGACGTAAATACTAAAGCCGTCCTCATTAATTTCGTTTTCCGGGTTATAATCGTTTAATACTTTAAGTGCTTCAGTCTCTCTTGAACCGCTTTCCAGTAATAACCTATAAAATGTATGAAGAGTAGGATATTGTTTAACGGCGTTTAAAGTTTGGCGTACTTCTTCTAATGTCGGCACGCGTAAGTCCGGTTTCGTCTTTTTAGGCTTCAAGTCTTTAGGCGGGTCTTTGTTCAGCACGAGTTTGTAGAAATTCCTCCACGCTTTGATGCAATTATTCGATTCTTTTCTTCCTTGCTTAACGCACGAGATATATTTCTTTATCGTCTCTTCACTGATATTCTTACTACGTAAAGCAATTTCGAATTTGAGTAGGTCAGACGCGGAAATTTGAAGGTTATTATCAACCGTGCTTTCCGAGTCCTTTGTGATAACTCCTTTCAATTCATTATAATTAGCATTGGGGGTCTTAGGGGGTATCCCCCCTAATGCGGGCCTTTCGAGCCCGTGACCCGGGTTCAAATCCCGGCCGCGGCACTAATTTTTAATTAAATTGAAAGAGAGTAACGTTCTCTTTATAAAGGCGTAAATGGAACAGCAATCCTTATTTTTGGAACAACGTCACTTTCTTATAAGTAGGGTAGAAATATATGCTAATTGACGTTTATAAACTGGACGAGCAACAAAGGAAGAGAATTATTAAGAAGTTAGTAGAGAAGTTGGGGTTATATCTCAAGCTGCAAAATACTGGATGTCGGTAGGAGTACTTTATATAGATACGTTAACAATGACCAGAACATTCCTTTGGAGGTAGTTAAAAAGCTGCAGAAATGTTAGCTCAAGATGAACTTTCAGACGCTATTTACGGGTTGAAAGTTGTAGAAGTTGATGCTACAACTGCATTATCCGTAGTTATTAAAGCCATGAAAGATGAGAAGTTCCAGAACTTTTTCGTTTCTATCCTTTATCAATATCTAGGAGATTATTTGAAGAACGTATCATCGACATACATTGTTACTGAAGAAGACGTGAAGAAGTTTGAAAAGTCACTCCAAGAAAAGACTAAAAGTATTATCGATATGAGGATGAGGTATTTGGGGATAGCGCTTACAAAGTTGGGATATGAGTTAAGTCCGGACAGTTTCAGAGACTTAATAGCAGAGTTATCTGAAGATAGCTGCAATATAGCCAGGCATACCGCTAATTCCCTGAAATTATTCATAAAGACTATAATAAAAGAGAAAAACATCCAGTTAGCGCAACTACTTTATAACTCCTTTAAAGTGCCTAAATCCAAGTATAAGTATAAACCTCAATCGCTTACTTTAGAGACGTTAAGAAGAATCTTTGATAATATAGATCACTTAGGTGCTAAAGCTTTCTTCTTATTGCTATCAGAATCAGGGCTCAGGGTAGGAGAAGTATACTCGCTTAAGATGGACCAACTAGATCTGGAAAACCGAATAATAAAAGTGATGAAAGAATCAGAAACCAAGAGGGCCTATATTTCCTTTATCCATACAGAAACTAGGAAGTGATTACAAGAAGTTTATTTCCCATATAGAGAAGAATTCATAAGAACTTACGAATTTGCGGTTAAGCAAATAGGAGCTGATGTAGAAGCGTGGAAGCAGAAACTATTCCCTTTTTCAGCTGGCCGATTTAAGACTCGTAATAAAGGGGGAATGAGAAAGGTTCTGGGAAAGGAGTTCAGACTTTACGACCTGCGGTCCTTCTTCGCCAGCTATTTAATTAAAAACGGTGTATCTCCTATGATAGTTAACATCCTGCAAGGACGTGCTCCCCCATCTCAATTCCAGAGAGCAATTAATACTTTGTATCAATATGACAAATAAAATACATTCATGCAATAACGTATATAATATTGGAAAAGAAGTTTCTTGCTACTTATATAACAAAAATATATTTATAAGTTAGATAAAATGCTATCTGATGAATACTCAGAAGCTTAATGAGACTTTACATTTACTCGACTTATTTAGAAACGAAAAAAGGTTTATGCTAGCATATAGCGGTGGCAAAGACTCAACTCTAGTATCTATTTTATTTTTTAGATGGTTATCTATGAGAGGGCTTACGGGAAAGGAGGTAAATGTTATCCATAATGATACGCAGAGTGAATTAGATATATTAGAAAATTGGGCAAGAGATTTTATGAACCAGTTCTGTAAGGCGATAGAAGATAGTGGTAATATTTGTCAAAAATTATTCAGTGTTCCTTTTCAGAATTTTTTCGTAAAAACTATAATTTTAGGTTATCCGGCACCTTCTTTTGCCTTTAGATGGTGTGTCAATCACCTTAAAATTATTCCTAACAAAGAAATGATTAAAAAACTCTCTGACAAAAAGTTTATATTAATTACTGGTCATAGAGAAAAAGAATCATCTACCAGAGCATCAATAATTAAGAACAATTCATTGACCTCATGCCCTCTTTCTGAGTACTCTTGCAATTCTTCTTTCTTCATAAAGCTAGACATTAAAAACGGTATAAAAGTAATGCCTATTAAAGATTGGACTGTAAATGAGGTCTGGGAATATCTTGGAACAGTAAAAGATTTTGATTTATCTGGACTTTACGTGCTATACAATGGAAATCCTGAAGCCAGATACGGATGTTGGCATTGTACATTAGTAAAAATCCAAAAGAATATATATAATTTGCCAGATAATTATTACTATTTAGAAGCTTTAAGGATAATTTACAGAGCGATTTCTGATATTGAAATTTTTAGAGAAAAAAAAGAATGGGGATATTCAAAACTAGGCCCTTTAAACGCGTTAGGTAGAGGAATTATGCTCAAATTATTTCCAATAGCTGAAAAATATTCTGGAAAAAGATTTTATGGACTAGATGAGTACAAAATAGAGAATTATTCGTTAAGGGAGTTATTTTACGAAATAGATCCTAATAAAGCTGATGAGATTCTTCAAAAAATAAAATTTAGAACAAGAAATAATAGATTCGTTAGTATTAAAACATTACGTGAAACAAAAATAAATGAATATATGCTAGATAAAATCTACGAATATATTAAAAGAAACATTGCATATAATATCTTAGAAATAAGAGGAAATTACGTAGAGAAACTACTTAATGAAATTTAACTATTGATTATATATTATCAACAAATAATAACTCGGCATCATGAGGATCATTATCCTTCTCTATGACACTTTTGTCTTTTCCTTTAAACTTAATTCCAGATAGCCTAGCGACCTCTTCTGCAACAGTTTTGATTTCATCTTTATGTAACTTTCCTGCAGTAGTTCTTAATCTTCCTAAGTTTCCTACAACTATAAAAATACCTTTATGCCTGCTAAATTGAACATTTAGAAGCTCTGGTTCATTAAAGTAAATAGTATATAGTAGCTCATCGTAACTCTGTGGAGTATACTCTTTTCCAAGTATTGCAATAATATTATAATCTTCCCCTCCTAACATTGATTGAACTGTTGTAACATCAATTAGTTCGTTAAGCTCTTTTAGATTATATTTATTTATAAGATTACTTATGAGTAATTTAGTTTGAATCGACATATCAACGTATGGTGATATAATTGTAGTATGATTTTTTGTAACCGCTGATACAATAATAGCGTAACTTGCGGCTATTTTAGCTCTAATGTCATCGTATAAATCTTCTGGATCATTATAAGCGAACTTTTGCCTTACATGATGATAGATCCCGATTCTCTCGGTAGTAATCACATCTTCTACATTTTTTGCAAATTCTCTAATCTCTTGCTCATTTTTTAATCTATTTAATATTTCACTGTCATAGCTACGTTTTATTTCCCTTATGACCTTTTTCCCATCAACGGCAGATTTTAGTAGCCCTCCATAATATGCATAGCTAATTATTTCTTGTGTAGGAATAGGTAACCTTCTAGTAGTATCTAAAAATTTATAGAAAGATTTTGGAGGATTATTATATACTGCATCCATTAAGCTGATCTTATTATTAATTATATCCTTGTATATATCTGGATAATCGTGTTCCATTAATTTCATTAAGATTTTTTCCATTAACAGATATTCCCTTCTGCTAATTCTATAAAATTCCGTTAATGAGATAGCTTGCATGGGATCTCCTATTACGTTTAACGACCCAAGAATTTGCTTTCCATTTCTTAAAAGCTCTTCTGCAATAGGTGTAAATTCCCTATGCAATGGAGACCTACTTGCTTCATCAATTAACATATGAAACCTTGATAAATAATCTTGAGATTTAAATTCTCTAGAAAAGAAAATTCTTTGATAATCAGTAGTAATAACTAGCATTACGTTTTTAGTTATCTGTCTTCTTAAGGATTCAAATCCTGTATAATCGAATTGGCTTCCATAAACTCTAACTTTTTCTAGAAAATCTTTTTTATCTGGAAACAGTTTACATATTCTTTTAAGCATATCAGCAACTAATCTATTACTTGGTGCAGTATACACAATTACTTCATTTTCATCTAAATTATCTAAAGAGTTCTCAATAACATTGTAATAGAGAGTAGTTTTTCCTGTTCCAGGAGGACCTTGAACTATAGCAAGGCTATTCTTCTTTATTGAGCTACTAATTAATTCCTTGGCTTCTTTTGCAGTACCTTCCAAGTTTGTCTGTTGTCTTTCCTTTACATAAGTATGATAAATTTTTTCAATATTATATACCATACTAATCACTCGGTTTATTTAGTTTGCTAATTAATTTAGGCAAGACATCATCAATTGTTTGATATAAATCCCATCCATTATCACTTTCTCTTTCTAAATCCTTAACTATTCTCTCGAGAATTTTTTGTGTACCTTCTTTTCTATCGATATTCTCTCTAATTTTTTCTGGTACTTCTTGACTATTATCTCTTAATATTCTTTGAATTGCATCGATTGTCATGAGTTCTCTAGACGTTAAATCAACTCCTGTTTCTACCAATAAGGAATCTCTAACTAATTCTGGATATTTCTCAATATATTTTTTAATAAGAGTTAATGAGAATCTAAATACACTTGAAGGTATATTAATATAATATTTTACCAAATTATTATCTACTTCAACCTTGTCTATTCTCGCAGTAAGATTAAGTGATAACGAGGGTATTCTAGATCCATCATTTAAAAATAACATTATAGGTTTCCCCTCTCTTATAACTCTAAGCTTTCCATCATTTTTTTCATAATCTCTAATCTTTCTATATATTATAAAATTATTTGAATCATATATTCCATCTATTATATCTAAGCGTATTTGTTGGAAAATTCTATTATATTTATAAATTATAATACGCTGCCTCTTTTTAGATTGTAATTTTACTGGCGAATTTGCTGCAAGCATCCATTCATATCCATTGCCATTCTTAAGGTTACTGATTACATCTTCTCGTCTATGCGTTCTAAAAAGTTCATATATAACTTTAAATATTGTTGAAGTACTTTCCTTACTACCTATAGTATAATATCTTAAAGCCCACATTACAATATCGAATGGCGTTTTCTTGTACTGTCCTAAATAAAACCCGCAAGCGTCAAAAAGAGAGCATATTGGATTGTTCCCAGATTTGCAAGGAAACTTGTCTCTCCTAGAAGGATTCCCTTTACGTAATCCAAGTGGTATTAGTCTCAGTGCACTATATTCCTTATCTCTGATTTTTAATTTGCAGTAATCCTTAACCTCTTTCTCATCAATTCCAAATACTTTAGGATTAACTAATTGTAATGTGAGGTATCCTGCAACTACTATTACTTTACCAATCAATTTTCTAAATTCAATAAATTTTTCCTTAGTATTAGAGAACAGTATTGGATGAGGTTGCAAAGTTAGTTTTCTTCCTTTTCCAATTCCAGGTCTTATTATTAAGGGAAGAACTTTAACGTCTTTAATAGTTTTTTGATTATCATCCCATACTCCCGTTATAGCATTTACAGCATCCCTATCTGAATATCCTAATCTTTTTGCTTCTAATAATGAATACGCAACAACTTGAGCTTTTTCTGTGTCATAAACTTGCTCATCATAAGTTTTCCATTCTACTACTATAGCTCTTTTATTTTCCTTATCCTCTAATATTAGGTCAGGCACTCCTAAGATATGATATTCGTAATCATGAAATTGTTGTTCTACAACTGGAAATAATTTATCATAAGAAGTTCCTAATATATTATAAATTCTATTTACCAATACATTTTGTAGAGAACTAAGCATTTCGTATGCTAATTCAATATTTTCATCTTTATTATCTCTATCTACAAACAAGTCAATATTTTCATCATATATTCTCCTAATTAAAGTTCTATCTAATGTAGGTTTACTTCGATTAAAAATTTCGATAGAAACTAAACCAAGAAGCTTATGAATATCAGTTCCTTTACCAGGTGTATTCGAGACTATAAAATCACGAACTCCTAAAAACTCCTGTAGTTTAGCTTTATATATGCAGTAACCTACCCCAGTTGCTATATTAGTTACTTTAGATATGTGCCCTGTGGAATTAAGTAGCATATCGATGTTTTTCGTGCATAGACATTTTTCGTTCACATTTAATTTATACAAATAGTCTACATAACTATATATATCATTATAATACTCTATATTATCATTATTATCCATTTTATCACCAGACTATGTTACCTATATCACTTAATATTGTATAATAATTTCAGTTAACTCTCTAATATTTTTTATGGGGCAATTCATGACTCCTTTGCGAATTGTAATTTGTGAATAAGATAGATAAAACAAAGTAAACTACTGAGCGTGGATCTCCACCTAGTCAGAGCGGCGATATTTAATTAAATTCATTACGATTCTTTAAATAAACTGAATTCGCAAAGGATGCGTGAATGACCCGAAATTCTTGAATAGCCTTCCTAAATTAATAATAGTGAGCGAATTATTGAATATTGAGATCGATGCAAATAACTTGGAAAAGCTTGTAAAAGTATCAAATGGGGCGATTCATGACTCCTTTGCGAATTGTAATATCTCTGTTGATTTGGACTTATTCAATTGAGGAATTACTGAATATATTTGATCATTTCACGAAGAAGTAAGGTTTTTGTAATATTATTACAAGGATGAGATAACGGGTCGAGAGGTTGTAGTTGAGGGCTATGCTTTTGCCCCTTGACCTAATTGAGGACGTAAATACTAAAGCCGTCCTCATTAATTTCGTTTTTCTCGTCATAATTGCTTAGGACTTTAAGCGCTTCTCTTTCTCTCCCGCCCGACTCTAAAAGTAGTCTGTAAAACGTGTATAACGCGTAGTTATCCCTTACCGCGTTGAGGGTCTTCCGGACTTCTTCTAATGTCGGCACGCGTAAGTCCGGTTTCGTCTTTTTCGGTTTCAGGTTTTTAGGCGGGTCTTTGTTCAGCACGAGTTTGTAGAAATTCCTCCACGCTTTGATGCAATTATTCGATTCTTTTTCTCCCTTGCTTAACGCACGAGATATATTTCTTTATTGCCTCTTCACTGATTTTCTTACTACGTAAAGCAATTTCGAATTTGAGTAAATCACTTGCGGAAATTTCAAGGTTGTTAGAAGACGTTGTATCAAAGTCAATTATTCTAACTCCTTTCAATTCATTATTAGAATCATCGTAAAGAATTACGCCGCGGCCGGGATTTGAACCCGGGTCAGGGGCTCGACAGGCCCCCATCCTAGACCGCTAGACTACCGCGGCATGCTTCATTTCTTATTCATATTTTGTTCGTATTTAAAATTTACTTGGTAAGGACATACTTCTACTCAGCTTATTCACGACCACCAGCACAGCCTTGTGGAGTTACGGGTTACTATACGTCCCCCCTTCGGAGTCTGCAGTACTCAGTTATACAATGCCTTTGTTTGCTATTCCTATTTCATTTTGAACGAAAGACCTTCAATTAATGAGGTAACCGGAATTATTATAGGCTTTTTCGGGTTCATGGTATACGCCAGTTCTCTGGACGTTTCATTGATAGGTGCAGTCATGACGATTACTAACGCTATATTTTGGGCGATGTTTACGGTTTATTACAGAAAGTTGAGGGGGCTTGAACCCGTTAACGCATCCCAATTTCTCTTAGGTTCTTTATTCTTTCTAATCATAATACCTTTCGACTATAAGTTCGACCCTTCGTCGTCGTTTTTAGTCTCGTTCTCTTACAGTACTTTTTTAGGTGGACTGTTAATGTTCTTGCTATGGAATATGATGCTTAAGGTGGAAAAGGTTGGTAAGATGGTAGTCTTAATATTTTCGATACCTATATTCAGCACGTTAGTTGACTATATTAGGGGTGTAATTGAGGTCAACTTTCTGGTGATTTTAGGGATAGGGATCATGTTTAGTGGTTTGGTGATCTCGCAACTTGGTAGTAACGAGAGGAAAGGGATTCGTATAGGCGGGAATAGACTGAGGAGATAAGTACTAGAAGTTTTTAGTCTTGAAAAGGAACATTTCTGAAGATGTGCGAATTGGTCTTTACTGATAAATGATGAATGCACGTCAAGGCGAAGCAGTAAATAAATCTCAATGACAAATATAAAAGGTGTCTTTAGAGTTTATAAACAACATATTTAAGACGTGAAATAAAGATATTTTTGCTGACCTGTGAGGCGGGGGATGGCGTCCCCCTGGGGGTTTCCCCCAAACCGCCTCCTTTAATGGAGGCTGAT